>JANMJX010000196.1:0-16257 GCA_031371575.1 Sphingomonadales bacterium | reverse complement strand
GACACGAACGCACTGACCACCTGCAAAGAATTTTTTACGCGATGATCAATCTCGCTGCGGACAACGGCCTCATTGGCAATGACCGCGCGCAAATCGAGCTGAGTCATGACCTGATTAGCGAGCACACGAAGTGCGTCGCGTTGCAACTGGTCAAGCACCCGCGGTTCGTGATCGAGCACACATAGCGTTCCGATCGGCAAACCACCCTTCGACCTAAGCAATGCCCCGGCATAGAAGCGCAAGCCTGGGTCTGCGAGACATAACGGATTGTCCGCCATCCTTGGATCGGCCAACGTATCCGGGATTTCCACGAAATCATGTTCCAAAATGACATGGGCGCAAATCGATGTGTCGAGCGGTGTCTCTCGCACGCCAAGCCCGGTTTCGGCCTTGAACCATTGTCGCGTCTCGTCGATCAGATTGATAACCGATATTGGCGTGCCACAAATCCGCGACGCCAGCATCACAATATCGTCGAAGTCCGATTCGCGCGGTGTATCCAGAATATCATAAGCCCGAAGCGCCGCCAGACGAGTAGGTTCGAGAGGGTGATGGTCGGCCTTCATGCCACCTACCGACCTTAAACTGGTTGAAAAGGCAAGTGGTTAAGGCGACCTATTGTGCCGAAGGGCACGATATTGCGGCGGCAACCCGCTGGGAAGCTGATATGACGTCGAGGGGGGACTAAAGAAATCGTAATCCGCTGTGTTAATAAGAGGGCACGTGGTTCAACACTTAATGTGATCTTCGTTCAGATGCTTCATTTGGGGAGAGAGACAGCACTGGTTCTATGGAATCAACCTGTCTTACAGAACGCGATGCTCGTACTTCGTCTGGCACTACCAACCGGAATGGACCTTCAGTTTCGGGTATAGCCTTTCCATCACAGCTTGTGGCTACAATAGCACTGGTTGCCCCCAATTCGTCGTCCAATTCTCCGAGACTAAATAATACAGCATAGCTATCACGGCCGCGCACAACAAAGCCCGTTGCAAGCGCTGGCCCGCGTAGGTTTTTGCCCGTCGGGTAGCCCAGGCGATCCAACACGCTTATGAGGGAAGGACCACTGCACTTTTGCGACGTGCCATGAGCTTTAAGAACGGCTTCAACTTCAGGTAAACCGTGCAATAGAGCGTCGTCCACTTTCGCTTTGCCGGAAATTGAAACGACGGCGAGCAACAGAAGTGAAGTGATCATAGCGTATTACTAACAAGCCAAATTTTGGAACGCCAGCGCTGCTTTTGTAACCAACTTAACGGGAACGCGATGTCCGCAATATTGGCGTGTCCGGAAAGGCCGCTTTGGCGAATGAATTGTGGTTGGCTGACGTTAGATTGGACGGCAAAGTTCATGGAGATATCGAAGCGAGCGCTCCCTTGATGGGCTCGGCCGCTCAGACCAACCATCGGTATGCCAAGGTGCCCGACTGGATTTCGGTACCGCGCTTAACGATCTATGTCTCCGCAAGCCTGACAGTTCGGTCGTGACAATAAAATATGTCTGCCCAACGGTAATTATCCGGCATGTTTTCTGGGTCTGAAGTGATCCATTTACCCGCCTATTCGATCATTCGAGCGTCACATACATCATCCACAGGCTCGCTCCATTCCAACGAGAATGCGTCGGAATAAAATGCGCATATGCGATCGTGCGGACGATCATATTCCATGTCGATGCATCAACTCGAAATGTTGCGTACACTTGGCCTTGCACCAAGAGTACGAACATTGCCCGCACTTTGCCGTCCCTTAATTTGTAGGCTTTGCACCTTCTTGAACGATGGCGCGCGCCACGCGATTGCCATTTTCCATGATCACCTTCCATTCAGCAACTGTCCGGCAAACTTTTCCTTTTTTAAGTAATGAGCCCGTCACTTCCACCCTGCGGCACTTTATCTTTTGGTCAGGATCGGTTGCGGCGGGGGCGGTGCTGACGTTCTCTGCAAAGGCAGGCGTGGTTAAAGGCGAGACCAGCAGCGCGCTGACAAGAATCCAATGACGCATCTAAAAATCCTCAGAAAATGATGGAATATCTTGTTACTAAAAGAGTTAGATCAATGCCATACTCGCCCATCCAAAAGGCTTGATATTATCTAGCCCCACAATCGTGATAACGCCTGAGAACCTACACGTAAAACAGTACCTTCCGCAATGTTGTCGTTCAGTCCAAGAACAAACGGCAGTATCGGCCGCCGATAATCGTTGCCTGTAACGATGCTGTGACTTGAGGGCAGTTATATAACCTGAAGGTTTTAAGAAGCGGGCATAAAAAAGCCGCCGGTCTTTCAACCGGCGGCTCGTGTAAATTGAGGTAAAAGTCTTACGTGTAACGGACTCGCAACGTTTGCTTGTCCTTGCGACGCATTGTGAATCCAACAGCAGCCATGCCCAGCATCATGAACATCCATGTAGCAGGTTCGGGAACTGCGGCCGAGAATGTGAGCTTTTCCAACTTGAAGCCGTCCAAGTTATAGGCGCCCTCAGGATTATTGAAGGAAGACCCAATCAACCATGTGTTGCTCAATTTGCCAGTTGGGTTGATGTTGCGGGTACTGTTTCCGCTGTTACCAATGCTTCCTGACTCATACAGGTTGTAGCTGGACAGGCTTGATTGATTTGCACCGGTTAGATTGACGGTCGTCGCATAAGGGGTACCAGAAATCAGGTAGCCGATCGTGGCGTCGGTATCGCTGAAACCGTGCCATCCGGTGTTGAAAGTTGCGGTCGCCAACTCGACGAGTTTGTCAAATTGAATGACAATGAAATCTTTGCGCCCGCTGTTGTCGATTGTGTGAGAATCGTCGCTGCTGCCGTTCTTAACGCCAATTCCGCCAGCCCAAACGCCAAGCTGCGCCTGATATATTTTGTTGTCGTTTCCAATGGACCATGCAGTTACTTTAGCGTTCGTGCCTGTTGAAGTAAAGATTGTCGATGCGCCATTTGGTTGGTCGCCACTACTGCCGCTAAACAATATGGTCTGCGCCGCGTTTGCGCTGCTACTAATAGTTGCAGCAACCAATGCTGCTAATAACAAAATATTCTTCTTCATTTCACTTACCCCTGAAACTCTTCAACAAATGGGCGCGGTTGGGCGCTCTCATTAGTGTCGGGTATTAATGAAAGTCCCATCTTTGGGTCAATATTGTTTACCATGATGAAATTCTCGAAATGGGACATATGGAAATTGTGGACAAAGAATGTTGTCTTAGAATCTTTCTAGTTGGACATCCGTAAAGCCCATTTTTTTCCAATCCGCAGCCAGACAGCTCAATTTCGGCTGGGGTGCCGCGGCATGCTGGTCAACTGGAGTGAGGTGCGCGACCCATTAAAGCTTTGCCTCTTTGCGGGCGGCGGTGAATACATCTTTGGCAGCGTCTGCGTTCATGGCGGCGATCGCCAGACCAATGATTAAATCTGGCAAAGCCGATGCAAGTAACGCTGTCAGCAGCCCCGCACATATGATCCCTACGTTCGCTAGCGCGTCGTTTCGCGCCGACAGAAACGCTGCTTTGGTAAGGCTGCCGCTATGCGAACGAAAAGCCGCAAGCAAGAAAGCGCAAAACAGGTTTACGATTAACGCGCCCGAGCCGGTTGCGGTCATCAAAAACGGATTTGGTACGACCGGGTCGAGGAAATTCGTCCAGGCCGTCCACAATGTGGCGGCACCCGGGATCAAAAGAATGAATGCGAGCGCCGTGCCAAGGCGGGCACGATTTTTGACGGTCCAGCGAAGCGCTAGGAGGATAAGGAGGTTGATCGACGCATCTTCCAGAAAATCGACGCTGTCCGCAAACAGCGACACTGACCCGATGACACGCGCGACGGCAAACTCGACGCCAAAATAAGCGAAATTAAGAAAGGCAACCAGCGCTACCGTTTTACGCAGGCTGAGCTTCATGCGTGTATCTCCGAACACATCAAATCCCAACTGATCCGAATATCGCGTCCTTGGCGGCTGCAAAGCGCGCTTCGCCCACACCTTGAATGCGGACATAGGATACGCCGCGCATTTCAAGTTCATTTTGGCACAGATCGAAAAAGCGTTGGCGGTCGCTGGCCTCGGCATAAACGCGCAAGCCGTCGTCGATGAAGGGCAAGTCGATATCGAGCAGAAGATAGAGGTCGGCAAAGCCATCAAAGGTATCGAAATAGGCTGCGCGGCGATAATCCGTTGCGCGGCCGAACATCATGTCGGCCCAGACGGCCGTTATCAGCGGGTCCGTATCAAACAGGACAAAGCCTGAATTCAGCGCGGTGGCGCGCGCGCCGGCTGCGCGGTTCATGGCGTCTTGGGTCCGGGCGATATGGACCAGCGCATCCGTATCGATGTCGGTGCCATGCGCCTCGCAATATGCACGGCCATATTCGGGCACCACTTCGCAGCCCAGTTCAGCCGCGAGCCGCGTCCCTAGAGTGGACTTGCCGGTGCTTTCGGGGCCGTGCAGGCAAATACGCTTCATGCGCGTTCGGCCTTGCGCCATGCTATCAGGCCAACGACAGCCAGCACCAGAAACACAGCATATAGCCCGGCGGTCAGATACAATTCTTTGACGGCATACAGCGGAATCGAAATCAGGTTCACCACGATCCAGAAGTGCCAGTTTTCGACAAAGCGGCGCGACATCAATATCTGAGCGGCGATCGAGAGCATCGCGATCGACGCTTCCCAATAAGGGTAGCTGGTACCGGTTTCGGCATGCATCACTGAGCCCCATAGCCATATAGCCGCCAGTGAACCCAATATCCATAAACCGTAACTTTTGGCGGGAAGTCGCCGCACGACAATTTCACCGCTGTCCGCCTTGTTCCGATGCCAGCTCCACCAGCCATACAGGTTCACTGCGGCAAAGAAGATTTGCAGTCCAGCATCGCTGTACAGCTTTGCCTCCCGGAAGATGACGAAATACAGCGCCACCATCGCAATCGCGACAGGGAAATTCCACACTGAACGGCGGATAATCAACAGGATGTTGGCAATGCCAAGCAAAACGGCAATCGATTCAAGCGCAGTCATAGGACGTGACTTAGCGGTCCCATCGCCGGACGCAAGCGGGACCGATTAATGCGGCTGAGTCAGGCTGAATTCGCCGAACGCTGGTCCTTGTCCATGGGTTGCGCCAGCCTCTTGAAACAAAATCGCATCGTCGGGGGAAAGGCAGCCGTCAATGATGATGCGCGTAATATCCATGGCCGCAACCAGATTGACCAGTTTCTGCGCCGGCAAAGCAGGAATGACATTGGCGCGTAACATGCCCACGAGACGCTGATCAAAGCGGACTGCATCGACATGATGCACCAAAGGCCACAAAGCCGGTACGGCGGCATAACCGAAACCGTCAATGCCAACGCTACATCCCACCCGCCGCCAGTTTTGCATCGCACTGCCGATGGCATTATTTGCCGCATCGCCACCCGCGGCTGCCAACAGCACTGTGATATGCGTTCCTTGCGACAGCAGTGACCGCAACGCCCACGCCATCTTGTTCGACAGGTCAATCTCGACAAAAATCTCCGTGGGGACGGACAGCAGGATTTCCGGCAGATACAGTAGTTTGCTGGTCTCAAGTATCGACTGCAGGTCCATTACCGACAGGATATTCTGGCTCGGCAAGAAGCTGTAATGGTCGCATGCCACATATTCAAAGGCCATGACCTGGCTATTGCGCAAATCGACCACTGGCCGTGATGCGATGATCGACAAGCCCGATGATGGGGCATCATCGTCCATGTCGAGCAAAGACAATTGCTCTGGATTATTTGGCATAATGACCTGTGTTAGTAAGACGGGCTCTTTAACATAGTGTGAACTGATTAGACATCGCTACACGGCATGCCCCGTCACCTTGGCTGGATGATTGCCGAAAAATGGGAGCACGGGTGCGTCCTCGCCATTTCGGATTTGGTTGAAACAAATTTATAACATGGCCGCAAATATTTGACCTTGTCCGCATGCCGTGTAAACCTTCACATCAGGGAAGAGGAGAGGAAGATGGCGAGCAAGGCGGACACGGGCGACAACGCAAAGACAGACAAGAAAAAAACGGAAAAGAAAGGCGCGCCTTTTTCGGGAGTGGCCGGTGCATTTGACGCCGCCAACGATGCAACGATGGTGCTTGGTCCGTTGGCCGGATTGGCACGAGAGGATTTTATCGGCGCGATTGGCCTTATGCTGCGCCAGACAGCGGCAAACCCTGATAAGGCGTGGAAGGCAACGACGAGTTTTTCCGAAGATGTCGTAAAGATCATGACCGGAAAATCGGACCTTTCGCCTGACCCCAAGGACAAGCGCTTCATGGACCCGGCCTGGACCTTCAACCCGTTCTTCAAAGCTGGAGCGCAATATTATCTCGCGGTGCAAAAGGGCGTCAAAAGCTATATTCAGGATCTTGAACTTGATGCGCTGGAACGCGACCGTGCGAATTTCATCTCGCAAATCATCATCGACGCGATGTCGCCGACCAATACCTTGATTGGCAACCCAACCGCGCAGAAGCGGCTGGTGGACTCTGGCGGACTTAGCCTCGTCAAGGGCCTGAAGAACGCCTATAATGACATGGTCCACAACGACATGATGGTCAGCCAGGTCAATAAAAAGCCGTTCAAGCTGGGCGAGAATGTCGCAACGGCAAAAGGCGCGGTGGTCTATCGCGACAAGCGCTTTGAGCTGATCCAATATGCGCCAACCACGGATAAGGTCTATGCCACGCCGCAGCTGACCATTCCGCCGCAGATCAACAAGATGTACATCAACGACCTTTCCCCTGAAAAATCGGTCGTTAAATGGCAGACTGATCACGGTATCCAGCCATTCATGATTTCATGGCGCAACCCCACCGATGAAATGGGCGTCTGGGGCATGGCCGAATATATTGAAAGCTGCATCAAGGCGCTTGATGTCGTGTGCGAGATTACCGGCAGCGACAAGGTCAACATTTCGGGCGGCTGTTCGGGTGGGCAGACGATGTCGGTTCTGCTGTCCAAGTTGGCGTCGTTGGGCGACTCGCGTGCTAACGCCATTACTATGATGGTGTGCGTGCTTGAGCCCAAGCCAGGCGATACCGAGGCGTCGAGCCTCGTCTCGCACAATGGCATTGCACTTGCGCGGCAGCGCGCCGCCAAAAAGGGCGTGATCGAAGGCAGCAGCCTTGCGCGCGGCTTTGCATGGTTGCGGCCAAATGATCTGATCTGGAACTATGTCATCAACAACTATCTGCTCGGCGATGATCCGCCAGCTTTTGATATCCTGTTCTGGAATGCAGACGCGACAAACCTGTCGTCGGCGTTGATGGGCGATTTCCTCGAACTGTTCGAAGCCAACGCTTATGCCAAGCCCGGCACGTTCGACGTTGCGGGCCACACGCTTGACCTGACCAAGGTGACGGGCGATCTGTTCATATTGGGCGGGACGACCGACCACATAACGCCATGGCGTGCATGCTATCGTTCAACACAATTGTTCGGCAGCAAGAATATTGAGTTCATCTTGAGCCAGGCCGGGCACATGCAGGCAATCCTCAACCCGCCCGGCAACCCCAAGGCGAAATATTGGAAGCACTCGCACGGCAAGACGCCCGCCGACGTCACCGAATGGATGAAAGGCACCGAAGAAGTCGCCGGAAGCTGGTGGCCGCACTGGATGCAATGGCTCCACGCCCGCTCAGGCGCTGAAATGGAGCCGCCTGCGACACTCGGCAGCAAAGCACATCCAGCGATGGAAGCAGCGCCGGGATTATATGTTTTGGAGTGAGGGGGAGACGTGCCGACTGTTTTACGTCAGGACGGGTTCAGTCTCTATTTTTATAGCAACGAGCCTAACGAGCCTCCGCATATTCATGTCGATAAAGGCGACGCGACAATAAAAGATTGGGTTACTGATCTTGAGGTTACAAAAAGCCGGGGGTTTCGCGCGGATGAGATTTCTGGCATCATGAACATGGTCCGCGAGCATCGGGCAATGCTCATGGAGAAGTGGCATGAATATTTCGGCTAAAGTTACCGACGAGCGTGTTCTTGATGTGCGGTTTGACGAGCATAGCTTGATTGTTGATCTCATGGACGGTCGGACCATTTCCGCGCCTCTTGCCTGGTATCCCCGTCTGCTCCATGCGGCGGTCCAACAACGCGAAAACTGGGAGAAATGCGGCGGCGGCTATGGCATCCACTGGCCAGATATCGATGAAGACTTAAGCACGGAAGGGCTGTTGCGCGGAGTTCCCGCTGCTAAAGCCGCTGCATGAATTATTTGAATTTCGGAGGAACACACATGAGCAAAGACCGCGCGCCCACTTTTACAATGGAGACCGTTGACGGCCGCGTTTTGCGGGTTGCGGTTTGGCGTGCGTCGAAGCCCAGCGGCAGGCTGCCGATATTGTTCTTCAACGGCATTGGCGCGAATATCGAGGCGATGGCGCCGATAGCTGAGCTTTTGGATGACCGCGACTTTGTTACATTCGACATGCCCGGTATCGGCGGCTCGCCGGACCCGGTCGTGCCGTACAATGCCATTTTGATGTCGCGGATTGCTGGCCTGTTGCTCGACCGCTTCGAAATGCCGATCGTTGACGTGATAGGTGTTAGCTGGGGCGGGGCGATGGCGCAGCAATTTGCGCTGCAGAACACAGCGCGCACCAACAAGCTTATTCTGGTGGCGACCAGCGCTGGCATGTTGATGATCCCGGGCAACCCGGCATCACTCATCAAGATGGCCGATCCACGGCGTTACATCGACCCCGATTTCATGGCGAAGCATTTCAAGACGCTTTATGGCGGCATGGTCGGCAACAAGTCCGAACATATCAACCGATTGAAGCCACCGTCGAAAACCGGGTATTTTTATCAGTTGATGGCGATGATGGGTTGGACCAGCGCGCCGTTCCTGCCGTTTCTGAAAACCGAAACGCTCATCATGATGGGTGATGATGACCAGATTGTGCCGCTCGCAAATGGCAAGTTTTTGAACTTCCTGATCCCGAATAGCGAACTGTTTGTCGTTGAAAATGGCGGACATTTATTCCTGTTGAGTCATGTCGAAGAGAGCATCGCCGCTATCCGCGCGTTTCTGGATCGAGACGCGGGCGAAGTGCGCAAGGCTGCGTAAGCAACAGATTGTTGCCCGTATGCCACAAGTGCGGCGAATCTGGCGGGAAACCGCGATTTTCTTTGGCGTTGAATTGTAACATGTCCTAACATATGAATAGCGTTGGCCATCAAAGCTGGCGTGTTCTCCCCCAAGCGGTTTGTCCGCAAAAAAGTCTAAAAGAGGAACATCATGAAATCGATCCATATGCTGCTCGCCGGCGTAGCCGTGCTTGTTGCGCCAACGACGGCTGCGTTCGCCCAGGACGGCGAAGTCCGTACCGAGGAAGCGACGACAACCAACTCTGGCGACGACGCCTATTCCGACAATGAAATCATCGTGACGGCCACGCGCCGCGACCAGGCTGCACAAGATGTGCCGCTGGCCGTGACCGTTGTTGGCGGCGAACAGCTTGCCAATGCGGGTGTCGTTGACATTCGCGGCATCCAACAGCTTGCCCCGTCATTGAAGACCACCACTGGCCAATCATCCGCAACCGGCGCGGTTCTGTCGATCCGTGGTATTGGTACCGCTGGCGACAACCCCGGTTTTGAACCTGCTGTTGGCGTGTTCATCGATGGCGTATTCCGTTCGCGTGCTGGCGTTGCCCTTGCCGAATTGCCACCGATTGAGCGCGTTGAAGTCCTGCGCGGACCACAAGGCACATTGTTCGGCCGCAACACGTCTGCAGGTGCACTGAACATCACCACGCAAAAGCCAAAGTTTGAACTCGGCGGATATGTCGAGGGCAGCTACGGCAATCTCAACGAAATTGAGGTCAAGGCTGGCGTTACAGGTCCAGTGACCGAACAGCTCGCGCTGCGTCTCGACGGTGGTTACCATAAGCGTGATGGGTACATCCGTGACGTCAACAGCGACAACCGCATCAACAATATTGATCGTTACTTCGTGCGCGGTCAGGCGTTGTTTGAGAATGAAGATGTCAGCTTCCGCCTGATCGGTGACTATGCCAAGACCGACGAGTCTTGCTGTGGCGCGGTAAACACGCTGAGCGGTCTTTCGATCTTCCCTGGTATCGACGCAAGCAGCAGTTCGGCACTTGCGCTGGTTGGCACAAATATCATCCGCGGCTTTGCAGGTGTACCTGCATTTGGCGGCACTGCTGGAACAATCGGCATTCCAAATTACACGCCCGGCAGCCGCGACATGGCGGTAACCCCCGGTCGCGATCTGTCCGAAGCCGTCAAGGAATGGGGCGTTTCGGGCGAGCTGAACTGGGACTTTGGCGGCGCGACACTCACGTCGATCACTGCCTATCGTGATTGGAAAGCAACGCGGAACCAGGACATTGATTTTTCCGGTCTCGACCGCGCCTATCGCGACAATTACCGGACGACCATCAAGGATTTCACGCAGGAACTGCGTTTGCAGGGCACGGCGTTTAATGACAAGGTTGACTGGCTTATTGGCGGTTTCTACCTGAACGAAAAACTGACGCTAAACGACACCGTGCGTTTCGGCGCGCAGGCCGACCAATATGTCGATGGCGTCATTCGTGAACTGACACGCAGCACAGGCCTGCCGTCCGGTCTGCAGTTGTTCGGGACGCTTGGCCCTGCAACGCCATTGTTTGGTCAGGTCGCGTTGGCAACCAACCCCGCATTGGCCGCGGCAGCCGCTGGCAATCCTGCGTTGTTCGGTTTGTTCAACAGCCCGCTGCCACGTACGCCAAATGGCGCCGGACAGCAGAACGATGCATATAAAGTCGATACCCAGGCTTTTGCCGCGTTCACGCACAATATCATCAATTTCACCGACAATCTGTCGCTGACTTTGGGGCTTCGTTACAACCACGAAAAGAAGGATATCGACACCGACCTGAACAGCGTTGTTCCGGCTTGTGCATTCTTCCAGAACCCGGCCACCGCACCTTATCGCGCCGCATTGCAGGCCTCTGGATTGTTGAATTCGGCATTCCTTCTAACCTGCAATCCGACTGTAAACAGCGAATTCAACGGTACCCGTTCGGGTAGCCGTTCGGAGAATGAATTCACGGGCACAGCCAAGCTGTCGTTCAAGGTGAATGACGATATCCTCGTCTATGGCGGATATGATCGCGGCTATAAATCGGGTGGATATAATCTTGATCGGGGCAGTTTCGATTCTGTCCTTCTGGGAGGCAATGGTGCCCAGATCGAAGATCTGGAATTCGGCAATGAAACCGTCGATGCATATGAAATTGGCGTTAAAACCAACTTCAGCCGTCAGTTCCAGTTCAACGCGACATTGTTCTATTCGGACTTCAAAAACTACCAGTCTAACCGTTTCTCGGGTACGAACTTTGTAGTCCTGAACTTCGACAAGCTGGTCGCAAAGGGCGTTGAACTTGAAAGCATTATCCGGCCACATCCAGACCTCGTGTTCAATCTTGGCTATACCTATGTCGACGCCAAGGCGACTGATCCAAGCCCACTTGCCGGTGGTGACAATGGCCGTCAGGCTTCCAACCAGCCACGGCACACCATCACGGGTGCAATGACCTGGACACCCAAAATCACGGAAGACGTCGGCGCACTTTTCCATGTCGACTACCGCGTGAACAGCGATGCATTCCCGTTGAACGATCCGCTTGCGCGTCGTTTCACTGCGAATGACGGCTTTGGCATTGTCAATCTGCGCGCTGGCGTCAACTTTGCTGACGGCAAATACAGTGTGGAAGGCTATGTCGAAAACCTGTTCGACACTTACTACAACATCACTGCATTCCCGATCCCTGAACAGGGCAACAGCTATGCAGTATATCCGTCACCACCACGCTTTTATGGCGTGCGGGTTGCGGCGAAGTTCTAAACCACTTCCAAGCAGTTTCAAAAAGGGCCGGCCTGTGCAAATGCGCCGGCCCTTTCTTTTTTAGCTGTATGATATTGTCATGATAGTTACGCCGTTCGAGCGCTAATGGACCTCTCGATTTCCCCTAAACAGACAGGCGCTGCATGATCCGAACAATTGGCATAATCACTGGCGTAGATGCCGAAGCGGCTGCATTATTTCCCGGTCAAAGTGCGAATAACGAGGCGCTGCACGGCTTCATGGTGCGCCAAGTGCCCTTTGCAGGACGCAATATTGCAATCACCTGCAGCGGGATTGGCAAGGTGAATGCCGCAATGGCTGCGATGATGCTGGTCGAACATTATCATGCCGACCTGTTGCTGGTCGTGGGCACCGCAGGAAAGCTGCATGACCGCGACGAGTCATGCTTCCAGGTCGTTGAGGCTGTACAAGGCGATTACGGCGCCTCGCGCGCAGACGGCTTTGTGCATTACAGGGCAGGGGCATGGCCAATTGGGGAGGCGCATGCCAAACCCTTTCATGCCGCACAAATGCCAGAGTCAAATCTGCCAAAGGTGCGGATCATCACCAATGATTGCTTCATTGAAAGCGCAGACCATGGAGAAAGACTGCGCAGCGCGCTTCATGGCGATATCGTAGACATGGAAACGGCGGCAGTTGCGCAGGCCGCCGCACGCATGGACGTGCCATGGGCCGCGATCAAAGCGACGAGCGACAACGCCAATGGCGATAGCGCGGGTGATTTTCAAACCAATTTGAAGCGCGCCGCACGGATCGCTGCTGATGCGACCGAGCGGATGATATCGGCCTTGTGATTATTGCGTCGCGCTTATCTGTTTCCGGCGAAGGCTAGCTACAGGGATCAGGCGTTCGGGAAGATCACGTGCAAAGCTGTTAAATTCTGTGTCGATTTCGGGCCTTGTCCTCAGGCGGTCCCGCAAATCGGGCAAAATTTCGCGCACATAAAAAATTTCGAAATCATTAGGCTGAAGGTCCTTTGCGACGTCGTACCGATGGTCGGGACTTTTAAGCGCCTCCAGTACGATCGCGGCGGCCTTGTCATCATCGCCGGCACATAAATATGCTTCGGCGGCGGTCGAATAGCTGTCCTCGCGTTTTTCATAAGCTTCGGAAAGCAAAGGTGCCGCCTCATCTTTTCGGTCCAGATTGACGAGTGCACAGATGCGTGCCTTGCGCACCAGCATTTTCGCATAAGGCGACCCGGATTGCTCGGTCACTTCATGTGCGAGCATCGATGCATCCAGACCTTTTTGCCACTGGCCCAGTCCGACGAGCCGCGACGCACGGTTGATGACAAAATTCACGAGCCACGACTTGCGGTCACCTTCAAACGGCAACGCGCCCATGGCGTCAAACACGGCCTCTGCCTCGTCCTTTCGACCAAGCGCATCAAGCGCATATGCTTCGATATTGAGCGCCCACATGTCATCCTCAGTAGCCTTCAGCAAGGCCTTAGGCTTATGGTCTACGGTGCGGGCAAGCGCGATCGCTTCTTCGAATTTCCCCGCAAAATGCAGGGCATTTGCATAATATTGGAAGGACTGCCGGTCGCTTGGGTTACTGTTATAAACTGCGGCTTTTCGCCCGACATCGGCCTCCGATATTTTTTGCAAGTTGGGGCCGGCGATTTCCTCAAGCGCAGGCCAGATTTGCTCCAGCTTGCGGTTGGCAAGCAACTCCAGAAATGGATATGGTCCCTGCAATTCGTTCATCAGCACTGCGGCGCGACTGAAATTGCCACTTTCGGCGTCGAGTGTGATGGCCTCACTGGCAATAGCCGAGCGTGCCTGGCCATTTAACCGGTCGAGATGCGGCGAATCCGCCAGCGCACGATACATCCGCAACCGGATCTCGCTGTTTTTGTTTCGGACAAGTTCGCGGGACAACTGCCAAAACAAAGTCATGTCCAGTTTGCCCAGTGCACTGCCTTCAGGCGACCGCGCCATTTTGATGACCCGGCTCGCAGCCGCAGGATATTCTTCGGCAATCACCGCCAGTGCCAGCGCCGTTTCATCGGGTAGGGCTATGCCGGTAATCTTTTCAAGTTCGCCACTGAGGGCATATGCATCCTTGTACCGCTGCTCTGTAAGCGCACATTGATATTCGGTCAGGGTCTTGGCCCTGCTGCTATTTTGCTGAAAGGCTTCCCGCTTTGCCATTTCGCCAAGAAGGGACAGGAGGGCCTTGCAATAATCCGGGTTTTCCGCAGCTGCAGCCTTTTGGTATCGCTCGAGCAGTTTGCTGTCGGATAACGCGCTGTAGTCCGCCTGATCTTTCGCGCTGACAGGGGAAGCGACGGCGCATATCAGCGAAGCGCCAAGGGTAAACAAAATTCTGCTTCGCAATGTAATCACTTCAGCCCTCGCTGCTTAAAATTAGATCCAAAGTCCTACCGAATGAATAACGATGCCAGCCATGCCGCCGACCAATGTGCCATTGATGCGGATGAATTGAAGATCACTGCCTACCGCATTTTCGACACGATCGGTGATGGTTGACGCGTCCCAGCGAGCAACGGTCTCGGACACAAGCTTTACAATATTGTCGCCGTAATTTTCAGTCGTGCCGACTATCGCGCGCCGCGCAAAGCGGTTGATCTGGTGCTTCAGCCGCGCATCTTCCTGCAATGTGCCGCCAAGCTTGATCAGCGCATCGCCGAAGCTTCCCGCCAAGGCTGCATCGGGGTTACGTGCAGCCTTCAACAAGCCGTCGCGTCCCTGGTCCCACAGGCTGTTGATCCATTTGCTCATCGCCGGATTGTCGAGCAATTGCCCCTTCCAATGCGCAACCTTGGCCTGCAATTCCTTGTCATGGCGCAAGTCATGCGCAAGGCTCGCAAGCCCTTCTTCGCCCTTTTCGCGTAAGGGATGATCAGGGTCCTCGGCCATTTCATGCAGCAGCTTGGTCAGCCCATTGACGATGGCATTGGCCAATTTGTCATCCAGCCCAGTCCAGCGCATGATGGCGTTGGCGCGTTCCTCGACCATCTCGCGGATCAAATGCTCATTGGCCTCAAGTGTCGCCGACGACCATTTGATGATGCCATCGAGCACCGGAATATGCCGGCGCTCGCGGATCATCGCCGTCAACAACTGGCCAAGCAAAGGCGCGATATCAAGCTTGTCCAACTGCGTGCGAATGGCACCTTTGGCGACACCGCCAAGCCGTTCATCATCCAGCGCAGCGATGATATCGCCCATCAGCCGCGACGCGCCCATCCGCATCCGGCCTTCGCCGCCCGATGGTGCGCTCAGAAACTTGCCCATCGCGCCTGCGACGTCCATCCGCTGGATCCGCCGCGCCACGACCTTTGTGGTAAGAAAGTTGGTGCGCAGGAAGCTTGCAAGTGTGCGGCCAAGCCGTTCCTTGTTGTTCGGAATGATCGCCGTGTGTGGAATGGGAATGCCCAACGGATGGCGAAACAAGGCGGTGACCGCAAACCAGTCTGCAAGGCCGCCCACCATCCCAGCCTCGGCAAAGGCGCGCAGAAAACCCCAATGGCCGACGTAGCGGGTTTCCATATATTTGCCGAAAACGAACAATGCCGCCATGCACAGGAGCAGCGCCGTTGCGATAATCCGCATCTGACGCAGCTCGGCATCACGTTCGGCGTAGCGGGTTTTCTCCGACAGCCCCAGTTGGTTCGCAGCTTTCACGTTTCTGTCTTAGCCAAGGCAAACCACGCTGCCAAGCACAGGCTTACTCTGCGGGTTGAAGCCCGCCGAGATCGTCCTTACCCGATTGTTTGCCTGCGCCTTTTCCTGCCGCTTTGGTGGGCGGTGCCGCCTGTTCACCGTGCTTATTGGGATCATAAGTAAGCAGACGCGTCCGCAACCATGGACCAACCCGCTTTTCCAGGCCATCGGCAAGGCTGAAGCCCGCAGGAACAATAAGCAGGGTCAGCATTGTGGAGACGATCAAGCCACCGATCACGACAGTGCCCATCGGCGATCGCCACTGGCCATCACCACCGAGCGAGAGTGCCGTTGGCACCATCCCTGCGGTCATGGCGACCGTGGTCATCACGATTGGCTGCGCACGCTTATGGCCCGCCTCCATGATTGCCTGGAATTTGGGCACGCCGCGCGCCATTTCCTCAATCGCAAAGTCGATAAGCAAAATCGAGTTTTTCGCCACAATTCCAAACAGCATCAATACCCCAATGAACACCGGCATCGATATCGGCTGGCCGACGAGGCCAAGCGCGAGCAGCCCGCCCAATGGGGCAAGCAGCAGCGAGCCCATGTTCACCAACGGCGACATGAAGCGATGGTACAGGAGGACCAGAACCGCAAATACCAGCAACGTTCCGGAAATCAGCGCGACCAGGAAGTCATGCTGCATTTCCTG
>JANMJX010000163.1:0-17106 GCA_031371575.1 Sphingomonadales bacterium | reverse complement strand
CTAGAACCAAACCGCGCTGCAGTGCATGCCGCCGCAGAGACGCTTTTGGCTGCAGCGCAGTCAGCGCGCGATTCGCGGGAAAGTGGGCAGGGCGGTCTGTTCGGGGAAGGCGGATCGGACATGGCTGCGCTGCGCATTGACACCAGTTTGCATTGGGCCCCCGGCGAGCAGATGAACCAGGAGAAGGACGCGTTTGGCTTTTACTTCTCGGCGCATCCATGCTCACAATATGATGCATTGGCCTCAAGCCATGGGGCGAAACCCTATGCGGTCTGGCTGGAAAGCGGTCCCATTCCCGAGGGCGTTCGGCGCGCAGCCACCATGTCGGCACTTATCGAAGGTGTGCGCTGGCGCGAGTCGCGCAAGGGCAAACGGTTCATGATTGCTGACTTTTCGGACAAAAGTGGTCAGTTTTCTGTACGGTGCTTTGACGAGGCCATCGGCAGCCAGCTTGCCGAATGGGCCAAAGATGTTGAATGCCTCTTGCTTCATTGCGAGATGGAAATGCGGCCAGGTGAAGAGGTGCCAAGCTTTACCGTCAAAAGCGCAAAGGCGCTGAGCGGTTTGACCAGCGTATCGCGGCTAAAAATGCAGCTGGATGTTACGCAGGAAGCCGCGATGGTCCAGCTTGCACACATGCTTGAACCCCTGGATGGCGGCCGAAGCGAAATGGTCATAAAAACGAGGGCTGCCGACGGCCGTTGGGTACAAATTGTAGTTGGACGCCGTTTACGGATTGATGCGTCATTGCTTGACCAGGTGCGGGCAATTGAAGGTGTTGAAAATGTAGAGCTTGCACCATTGGGTCCAGTTTTGGCATTAGTGCATTAAACCATGATCATGCGTGGGTAAAAGGCGTTAGCTTTGTTCGAGCGCGCCGTGTGGAGGGAATGTGATGCAAGGCACTATGCAAGACTGGGACCTGCGAGTCCCGCGTTTGATCGATTATGCGGCACGCGAGCATGGCACACGCGAAATTGTGACGCGATGGACCGACGGCAGCGTTGAGCGGACAAACTGGGCAGGTGTTGCTTCAGAAGCGCGCAAACTGTCGCAAGCCTTTGCGAGCTTTGGTCTGCACAAGGGCGACCGCGTTGCAACGTTCGCCATGAACCATCATCGGCATTTGGCCGCTTGGTATGGCGCAATCGGTTTTGGCGGGGTCATTCACACCGTAAATGTGCGCTTGTTCGACGAAGACCTGATCTACATTATCAACCATGCCGAAGATAAGGTGTTGATGTATGACTCAATGTTCCAGCCCATCATCGACCGTCTGAAGCCGCACCTGACTACTGTCGATCATTATATCGTCTTTGACCGCGACGATAGCTATGGGGCACTCATCGCCGCACAGGATGGCGACTATGAATGGGCAACGGGTGACGAGCGTGACCCCTGCATGCTGTGTTACACAAGCGGGACCACTGGAAACCCCAAAGGCGTTTTGTATCAGCACCGCTCGACCATGCTTCATGCCATGGCTGAAATTGCACCTGCCATCTTCGATCTCAGCCCGCAGTCCGCGCTCCTGCCCATCGTTCCGATGTTCCACGCTGCAAGCTGGGGCCTGCCCTTTGCAGGAGCCGCAGCGGGCGTCAAATTTGTGTTTTCAACCACCAATGATGCGGCAACCTTGCATGCCTTGATGTTGCAGGAGGGCATTACGCATAGCGCAGGTGTCCCAACCGTCTGGCTGGCCATGTTTGCGCATCTGGATGCACAAGCGGCGGCAGGGCGCGACAGTTCGCTTGGAAAGCTGAAGCTGGTGACGATTGGCGGCTCGGCAGCGCCGCGCGCAATGATCGAACGCCTTATGAAAGCCGGCGTCCGCGTTTCCCATGCCTGGGGAATGACCGAAACATCGCCGATAGGCACGATGGGCGCGCCAACACCAAATTGGGACGAGCTAACACTTGACGAACAAATCGACGTGGTTTGCAAGCAGGGCCGAACCCCGTTTGGCGTTGAACTGCGCGTAATCGACAAGGATGGCAATGTCGCCCCGCGCGATGGCGTCACATCAGGCGCACTCCAGATCCGCGGGCCGTGGGTCATCAAACGCTATTTCAAGGCGGATGCAGATACGGTGAGCGCGGACCAGTGGTTCGATACGGGCGATGTTTCTGTCCTTCACCCTGACGGCACCATGCAAATCACCGACCGCGTGAAGGATGTAATCAAGTCAGGCGGCGAATGGATCAGCTCGGTGGAATTGGAAAATATCGCCGTAGGTTGCCCGGGCATCGCAGAAGCAGGGGCCATTGGCATCCCGCATCCCAAATGGGACGAGCGTCCCGTATTGGTGGCGGTGAAAAAGCCCGGGGCCGATGTCGATGAGGATATGGTCAAGGCATATCTGGCAGAACGCATCGTAAAATGGTGGATGCCCGACCGTGTCATCTTTGTCGACGAACTGCCGCATACGGGCACGGGAAAGATCCAAAAGGTGGCGCTTCGCCAGCAATTCAAGGATTTCGTGCTGGAGGATTGAGGAATGACCGATGGCTATATTGACCCAAGCCGTGCTGCGTTTGACCTTTTCAAGTCACTGCCGCGTGACGAGCCGATCAACATGCTCAACCTGCTTAAATTCAACCAAGCGGCTGATTATCCCGAAGATCACCCAAACGCTGCCCATCATTGGAGTGGCGTGCGGGCATATCAGGAATATGGCAAAACCAGCGGTCCTATATTTGCGCGGGTTGGTGGCAACATCATCTGGCGGGGCGCTATGGAGGCCATGGTGATTGGCCCCGAGGGACGGCACTGGGACTCTGCATTCATCGCTTATTACCCGAACAGCGGTGCTTTTCTGGAAATGGTCACCGACCCTGATTATCGGAACGCCGTTGTTAACCGGCAGGCAGCAGTGCAAACAAGTCGTCTGATCCGGTTTAAACCAATTGAAATCAAAGGTACGGAATTTGCCTAAAACAGGCTAAGCTGACCGTCGAGGTTCGGCGGCACAAACAGGTCACTGCGTACATTCCATTTCGAACTGTCCAGTCCGTGCCGATTCTTGGCAATTTTCATTCTTACGCGAATGAGGTCGGCCCACGGTCCTTGACCCTGCATGCGGCTAAAAAATTCGGCGTCATTGTCTTTTCCGCCGCGCATTTCTCGAATCAGGTTCATCACTTTTGCCGCGCGGTCGGGGAAATGCACCTCGAGCCAGTTCCGGAACAGCGGTGCCACTTCATGCGGCAATCGTACGGGAATCCAACTTATGCTTGAAGCGCCATGCTCGGCAGCGGCAGCCGCGATGGCTTCAATCTCGTGATCGGTGATAGCTGGAATGATGGGGGATATGTTCACATGGACGTAGATGCCGGCGTCCGACAGTTTGCGAACGGCAGCAAGTCGGGTCATAGGCGAAGACGCTCGTGGTTCCAGTGTTCGCGCGATTTTGGAATCAAGCGTCGTGACCGATATGGCGACCCCAGTCAGTTTCTTGGAAGCCAGCTGAACCAGCAGATCGATGTCATCGACGACCCGCGCCGATTTCGTGGTGATGACGATCGGGTGCGAAGTTTCCACCATCAATGCCAGGATGGACCGTGTGATACGATAGCTGCGCTCGATTGGTTGATATGGGTCAGTGTTCGTGCCGATGGCGATCGGCGCAGGGCGATATCCTGGCTTCGCCAAAGTTTTGCGCAATATGTCCGCCGCATTTGGTTTTGCAAACAGACGGCTTTCAAAGTCCAGCCCGGGAGACAGATCGTGATACGCATGGGTCGGGCGCGCGAAACAGTAAACGCAACCATGCTCGCACCCGCGATAGGCGTTCACCGACCGGTCAAAGGGGATATCAGGCGACGTGTTGAACGACAGTATCGATTTTGCAAATTCCTCCGTCACCGTTGTTTTGAGAGGCCGTGGCCCGCCGTCCAACGCCTCACATGCGTCAAGCCAGTCGCCATCTGCCACCCGTGCATTCAGATTAAAGCGTGTCGGAACGACGTTATCTGGCGCGCCGCGTCCTTTTGTCAGATCGGGATGTTTGGAGTTCTGCACAGCATATCTATGCCACGCAGACGAGAACAAATAAAGAACAAATTAGATTTCGCGCAGCCGCGGCATCAGGTCAACGAAATTGCAAGGCCGATGGCGATTGTCCAATTGATGCACGAGTATCTGATCCCAACCATCTTTTACGGCGCCATTCGATCCGGGAAGTGCAAATATATAGGTGCCGCGTGCCAGCACGGCGCAGGCCCTCGACTGAATGGTTGAAGTACCAATACTCTGGAAGCTCAACCACCGGAAAAGCTCTCCAAAGCCCGGAATATCCTTGGTCTTAACGCGGTCAAGCGCTTCAGGCGTCACGTCGCGCCCGGTCAAACCCGTTCCACCAGTGGAAATGACGACGTCGACGTGGTCGTCATCGATCCAGTTATGGAGGCGCGCGGTGATCATCGCTGTGTCATCCCGCAAAATCGCACGTTCACGAATTTTGTGGCCAGCAGCAATGATGCGTTCAGCCAGGATATTACCGCTGCTGTCGTCGTCCAACCCGCGGGTGTCCGAGACCGTCAGAAGAGCGATATTCACTGGCTTGAACGCTATGCTTTCATCGAGCGGCAATATTGCCTCCTGTTGCCCGCCGCGCTGTCACAACACCATTTGAGTCAGGAAATTTTGGCCACATATATTGGGCTAGTCCCTTTAAACTGCCTGATGCCTTGTTTTCACGCATCTCATAAATCCAATAATTACGCAATATTATAGATACATAGCCGCGGGTTTCCCAATAGGGTATCGATTCAATGAACAATAATGGATCGCCATTGTCGCGCACCTCTATGTTCCACCGTGCAAGAGGTGTCGGCCCGGCATTATAGGCAGCAATAACTTTTGGCAGCAATCCACCCGTAGCTGGAAGGTCGCGGAGTTTTTCAAGATAGGATTGCCCATATTCCAGATTGACCGACGGACGATCGAGTTCTGATGCCGTGAAAAAGGCGCCACGCGCGCGCGCCATATCCTGCGCGGTTCCCGGGCGCACCTGCATCAGTCCCCGGGCGCCTGCAGGGCTCACGACATCCGTCCGGAAGTTTGATTCCTGCAACGCATGGGCGTAGACAAGTGCCGGCGTCACGCGCCATCCGCCTGTTGGCTCCCAGTTGGGCATGGGATAGCGGGCCATGGCGCTGCTCTGGTCACGCGACGGACCATAATGCCCTAAAAAGAATTGCGTGGATGCAAGGTTGAGTGATCCAGCCAGCTGCGCAAGATTGGAATGTTGCCGCGCGTCGCCAATTTTGGCCTGATACCGCAATGCTTCATCTGCGAGCTTGTTTTGGCCAATTTCAGTGAGGGCTACCGCAAGCACAGCATTCTGCTGGTCCTTCAGGCTGCCCCAATCCAATTTAGCGGACTTGTCCGCTTTATGTGCAATGGGTTCCATGCCGAGCGATTCACTGGCCAACAGACCGTAGAATGTTTCGAGCAATTGCGCTGCCTTTTGCATCCTTACCTGAAAATACTGGGGTTGCTTAGCCGCCATTGCTGCACGTGCGCTCCAAAACAGCCCTGCAGCTTTTAAATCGTCATTCGTCGCAAGACGGGACACATAATCAAATGCTTCATAAGCAGCGGCATAATCGCGCATGCGCCATGACGCGAGCCCATCAACCCAGGCTGCTTGCGTGGCCCAATCGCCCCCTGCCGCTTTTGCCACCAATGCGACACGCTTGGCCGACACATCGTCATTTTCGATATAATAAGACCAGGCCACACGGTACCGAAGTTCGGTCAACGCGTCAGGTGCCAGTTGATCGGCCTTGCCTTCCAACATTTGCTCTGCGGCGCCGGGCTGGTCATTCTTGATAAAAACCTGCAGTTCCGCGCGGATGTCATCTCCAGCTACATTGTTTGGCAAATCCCTCTTCGGTGCGCCGCCCAACCACGAAAACCGGCGGATACCGGGACGATCGGGCAGAACATTTGCGCCGCGCTTCCGAGCCATGTTGGCAAGCTGCTCGGCTTGCGGAAGATATGGCGCGGCAGAAAGCAGCGCTTGCAAGGCCGCGACATCAACGCGTGGGCTATTGGGGGCTACATATAATTCTGCCCTTGCCATTGCGGCCATTGGTCCTTGTGGCGCTGCATCAATAAGGCGAGCGGCCTCGTCCCATTTTTGTGACCGGATGGCATCATATATCGCAGCAAAGGCAGCTTTGTCTTTGGCATTGAGCACCGTCGGGGCAGGCGGCGCGGAGAGGACATCGCGAAATCCCTCGCTCGTATTTGCCTGGGCCACCGAAAATGGTGACAAGGACAATGCACATGCCAGCCATTTTGCTCTGCGCCCAGTGATGTTCATTCGGTTGCCCTTTTTGCAAACATCTGCAGGTCCTTCCACGCCTGCGCCTTCAACGCGGGCCGTGCGATGAGTGTCCGCGGATGAAATGTCGCCAACGCCGCAATGTTGAGGCTGTTATGATTAATATTTCGTAACTGTGCACGCGCATTCATCAGTTCTTCGCCTAACAGAGCCTTGCATGCCGATGAACCGAGTATCACCACAGATTTTGGCCGAACGATTCCAATCTGGTGCCGCATAAACGCCGCAAGATCGGGCAGGGCTTCATCCGGAACTTCGCTGGTTGATGGCATGCTGGTCGCAAGCCATGAGGTGAAACAGGACGATAGATCTATCCCAATCGCCGCCATCATCCGCCGCAACAGAATTGAATTTTGTTGCGCTGCACCTGATTCATCCATGATGTCCGGAAGGTCTGAAATAATCATGACGTCACAGGTTTCCGGACCGACAGGCGGGAAGCGTATTGGGCTAAAGCCATTGCCGGGCAGTCGCGCTCCGGTGATTACCATATCACGCAATTGCGCCATATCCGTTGGCCAGACAATTTCAGGCACGGCAGAACGCTCTGCTTGCTTTACGGCGGCAGGGAGCGTTGGCGCCGCGCCCTGCGACGGGGGCTGTTGGCTATCGGCGAGCCAATCGACTGCTGTGTCACCGACAGCTGAATCCAACCCGGCGAGTTCCCACCAGCGCGTCAACGATTCTACGACGGCAAAAGCCGAAGATTCTCCCCGTTCCTCCATAAATCCCTTCAGTCACTGGTTGACGGCGGGGTCAATTGCTTGGCATGGCAATTTCCACAGGCTGTTCATTTATCGGGATGGCCTGAATCGCATGCCGGGTAAAGGATAAAGGCAATGAGTGAACGCGAGTCGATGCCCTATGATGTTGTTATTGTTGGCGCGGGGCCAGCAGGACTTTCGGCGGCGATCCGCATAAAACAACAATCGCCCGACACGAGCGTATGCATCCTTGAAAAGGGATCCGAAGTCGGCGCGCATATCCTTTCCGGTGCTGTGATTGATCCCAAGGCGCTTGACGAGCTGCTGCCTGACTGGCGCAACATGGGATGTCCACTTGCCGATACGCCTGTGACGGATAACCAGCACTGGGTCCTGACCAAGACCGGCAAGTTCAATATACCGCATTTCCTGACTCCCGGTTTTATGCATAATAAGGGTACATATACCGGATCGCTTGGCAATCAGTGCCGCTGGCTTGCCGGTCAGGCGGAGAATCTGGGTGTCGAAATTTTCCCCGGCTTCGCAGCCGCCGAAATCCTTTACAATGCAGATGGCTCGGTCAAGGGCGTTGCCACGGGCGACATGGGCGTTGCGCGCGATGGCAGCCATAAAGACGATTATATGCCCGGCATGGAATTGCATGCCAAATACACATTCTTTGCCGAAGGTGTTCGCGGCCATCTGACCAAATTGCTAAAGCCGCAATTTGCGCTCGATAAGGATTGCGAGCCACAGGTTTACGGAATTGGTCTGAAAGAGTTGTGGGACATTCCGCCCGAACAGCATTCGGCGGGACGCGTCATTCACAGCCAGGGTTGGCCACTGTCCGATTCCAACGGCGGCGCATTTCTCTACCATCAGGCGAACAATCAGGTCGCCTTGGGCTTTGTTGTCTGGCTCAATTATTCCAACCCCTATTTGTCGCCGTTCGAAGAGTTGCAGCGCTGGAAAACCCATCCCGAGGTCAAGAAGATACTCGCCGGTGGACGCCGCGTATCTTATGGCGCGCGGGCCATTAGTGACGGTGGCTGGCAGTCGGTGCCGAAGCTCGCATTCCCGGGTGGCGCGCTGATCGGATGCTCCGCTGGCTTTGTGAACGTGCCACGTATCAAGGGCACCCATACCGCGATGAAGTCAGGTATGATGGCAGCGGACGCTGCCGTAGAGGCGCTGGCAGCTGGGCGCGAACATGATGCATTGGATGCTTATCAGACCGCTTATGACAACAGCTGGGTCTCGAAAGAGCTGCAGATGGTGCGCAACGTCCTGCCGCTTGTGGAAAAATATGGCAATGTATTCGGAACGATGCTCGCCGGCGTAAATATGTGGCTGGAAAGTTTTGGCGTACGCATGCCGTTCACGATGAAGCATCATCCTGACCACAAGGCTCTGAAGAAGAAAAACGCCGCAGAGCGTATCGAATATCCCAAGCCGGATGGCGTTTTTAGTTTTGATCGCCTGTCGTCTGTGTTTCTGTCAAACACCAACCATGCCGAAGACCAGCCAATCCATTTGCAGGTCAAGGATATGGACTTGCAGAAGACCAGCGAGTTCATGGAATTTGCTGGCCCGTCGACGCGGTATTGCCCTGCCGGGGTATATGAATGGATCGAAGAGGAGGGCAAGGACCCGCGTTACCAGATCAACGCCCAAAACTGCGTCCATTGCAAGACCTGCGATATCAAGGACCCGAACCAGAATATCAACTGGGTGACCCCGGAAGGCGGCGGTGGTCCAAACTACCCCAATATGTGACCAAGGCGGGGTTGCCATTGCTGATGCAGACTGAAGGCTAATCGTGGATCATTCTGAAGTCGCCTTCGCGAAGGTCAATCTTGCCCTGCACGTGCGGCGCCGGCGCGACGATGGCTATCATGACATCGAAACCTTGTTCGCGTTCGCGCGCGATGGAGACATATTGCATGGCAGATTGTCGGAGACGCTCAGTCTGGAAATCGAGGGGCCTTTCGGAGCCGGACTAGAGGCAGGTGACAATAATCTCGTGATGCAAACCGCCCATCGGCTGAAGTCATATTTTGGCGTGCGGCAAGGGGCAGCCCTGCGCCTCGACAAGCGCCTTCCTGTCGCTTCTGGCATCGGTGGCGGGTCAGCAGACGCAGCGGCGACAGCGCGCCTTCTAAACCGGCTCTGGAGGCTTAACGCAACCGAGCAGGAACTGGCGGACATCCTCGCTTTATTGGGGGCTGACATTCCCGCTTGTATATTCAGCCGTCCAAGCTTTGGCACTGGCACCGGCACTGTACTCGAATTCCTCGAAGACACCACTGTAACTGCGCGGCATTTGTTGCTGGTTAACCCGCTTCAGTCGGTCTCCACCGCCGCGATTTTCAAAGCGTGGAATGGCGTCGATGGCGGTCCCCTCCAGTCTGGCGACATCTGGGAGGCTGCTCTGAATGGCCGAAACGATCTTGAGCCATTGGCGGCAGAGATTTGTCCTGTCATTACCGATATCATGGATCGGCTATCGCAGAGCAAATCTGCACTCACGCGCATGTCGGGGTCGGGGGCAACATGTTTTGCACTGTTTGAGACTGCGACAGAACTCCGAGCCGCAGCCGGAACGCTTGACCCCGCCTGGTGGGTCATGGAAACGACGTTGCGATGAGCGACGCACCCTTTGAAATTTTGGGAAAACCGCGCGCAGGTGGCGTCCTAATTATTGGCGATCATGCCTCAAATAAACTGCCTGCCGAAATTGACCTGGGCATCGATCGAGACTTGCTTGAGGAACACATCGCCTGGGACATTGGCGTTCGCGCGGTG
Source organism: Sphingomonadales bacterium (assembly GCA_031371575.1). GTDB lineage: Bacteria > Pseudomonadota > Alphaproteobacteria > Sphingomonadales > Sphingomonadaceae > Sphingorhabdus_B. The sequence goes on along the minus strand of JANMJX010000163.1, from coordinate 7,245 downwards.
TCGCAGCTGCTTATCCAGAACCCGACATTTGCGGCGTTTTTGGGTAACTATTCGCGTCTTTTGGTCGACTTGAACCGTCATGAGGAGGACGAAGCCGCGATTCCGCTTGATAGCGATGGACGCAATATTCCGGGCAATTTATTGACGCTGGACTCAGTCGAAGAACGATTGGCGCGCTTTCACCGGCCTTATCATGAGCGATTGCAACGGTTGCTATCCGAACATCGTCCTGCGCTGATTCTCTCGCTGCACAGCTTCACCCCATCGTTGAAAAGCAACCCGGACGAAAAGCGGCCATGGGAAGTTGGAGTTTTGTACAATCAGCAGGAAAAGGCCTCTAAATTGGCCATTCCGTTTCTGGAGGATGCAGACCTTTTGGTCGGCGACCAATTGCCCTATTCAGGCAAACTGCTCAATGCGACAATGAACCGGCACGCCGAAGCGAACAATATCCCTTATATTGGCATCGAAATGCGGCAGGATTTGGCCGCCACAACAGAAGGCCAAGCAAGATTCGCGCGTATATTGACAGACATGTGCCATTTTGTTTTGGAACAGCTTGGCCTATAAACATAAAAAAGCTTAAAGGCCGGGGCTGAATCGGGAGTTCAAAATGTCACACGTGTTCGACAAGTCCAAATTGCCAAGCCGTCATGTCTCTGTCGGACCGGAACGTGCGCCGCATCGCAGCTATTACTATGCCATGGGGCTAACCGCGGAAGAAATTGCGCGTCCATTCGTAGGTGTCGTCTCGGCAGGAAATGACAGTGCGCCATGCAACACGACGCTGGACGCGCAAGCCGATATTGCGCGCGTCGGTGTTGAGCAGGGAGGGGGGATGCCGCGCAGGTTTAACACGATCACCGTTACTGACGGCATTGCCATGGGACATCAGGGCATGAAGTCCTCGCTCGTCAGCCGTGAAGTCATCGCAGATTCTGTCGAGCTTTCCGTACGCGGCCATTGTTACGACGCATTGGTTGGATTTGCCGGCTGCGACAAGTCGTTGCCGGGGATGATGATGGCCATGTTGCGCCTCAATGTCCCTTCCATATTTGTTTATGGCGGGTCGATTTTGCCGGGCCGCTACAACAACAAGGATGTCACGGTGAAGGACGTCTTTGAAATTGTCGGCAAATATGCGGCAGGTGCATGTCCCTTGTCCGAACTCGAAGAACTTGAGCGCGTCGCATGCCCCGGACATGGCGCATGTGGCGGGCAATATACGGCCAACACGATGGCATGTGTTGGCGAGGCAATTGGCCTTTCGATGCCCAACAGCAATATGGCGCCTGCGCCTTATTCCACGCGGGATCAGATTGCGCATGCAGCAGGCGTCCAGGTCATGGAATTGCTCGCCAAAAATATCAGACCACGTGACATATGTACCCGCGAAGCCTTTGTGAATGCTGCAAGAATTGTCGCTGCGACAGGCGGATCAACAAATGGCGCGCTGCACTTGCCAGCTATGGCACATGAGGCAGGGATTAGCTTTGACCTGTTTGACGTTGCCGAGGCGTTCAAGACGACGCCGTATATGGCTGATCTGCAGCCTGGCGGCCAGTTTGTTGCGCGCGACATGTATGACGCCGGTGGCGTTTATATGCTGATGAAGTCCTTGCTGGCCGAAGGACTATTGTTCGGCGAATGCATGACGGTCACGGGCAAAACGCTCGGCGAGAATATCGATGAGATCACCTGGAACCCTGATCAGAAAGTCATTTATCCTGCGACGGCGCCGATAACACCAACCGGCGGCGTTGTTGGGCTGCGCGGATCACTTGCGCCGGAAGGTGCGATTGTGAAAGTCGCGGGAATGGATCGGTTGACATTTACTGGCCCAGCCCAGGTGTTCGACTGTGAAGAGGATTGCTTTGCCGCTGTTGAAGCACGGCAAATTCGTGAAGGTTCAGTCATCGTCATCCGCTACGAAGGTCCCAAAGGCGGACCGGGCATGCGCGAGATGCTCTCAACGACAGCAGCGCTTTATGGCCAGGGCATGGGCGAGAAGGTTGCGCTAATCACCGACGGACGGTTCTCAGGAGCGACACGTGGTTTCTGTATCGGCCATGTAGGTCCGGAAGCTGCGGAAGGCGGGCCGATCGCTCTGATCGAGGATGGCGACGAGATATTGATTGATGCCGAAAGCGGCGTAATTGATCTGAATGTCTCCGCAGAAATATTGGACGAAAGGCGCAAAAACTGGAGTCCGCGGAAAACGGATTATCAGTCTGGGGCAATCTGGCGCTACGCACAGAATGTCGGCCCTGCCTATAAGGGCGCAGTCACGCATCCTGGAGGCAGCGCCGAAACCCATGTCTACGCCGATATCTAAGCTGCTGGCGGCCGGTTTATTTTTGAGCACAGTCGCAGCATGTGATGGTGGGCCAGATTCATTGCAGACAACGGGAGAGCGCGACGAGCAAGCGTCTAATGATGGTAAGGTCGAATGTGCACTTGAAGGATCGGAGCGCTTTGAACGGACATGTTCCACGGAACAGATCAATGCAGATGGCGCCAAGATTCTGGTGATCCACCATCCCGATGGGGGGTTCAGGCGCTTCGACATATTGACCGATGGACGGGGCCTCGCGCCCGCAGACGGGTTCGACGAAACCCGCATTTCGGTACGCGAAGGCGGGATGATCGAAGTGTCGTCGGGGGACGACGTCTACCGGTTGCCAGCACTGATTAAGAATAAGGCAAGCGCAGACGCCAGTTGATTGCTTGACGCTTCAGGGGCATGGGGCGGTATGGAAATGACTGAAGAGATTATTCGCGTCGCTGCGCGCGGCGACGGCGTTACCGCCAATGGCCGTTATGTTGCGCTCGCCGCGCCCGGTGACATTGTCGACCCGTCAGGTGGACTTGTCCATGGACCCCATCATGTGACACCCCCATGCCAGCATTTTCCTTTATGTGGGGGATGCCAGTTGCAGCATCTTGATGAAGACAGCCAACGCCTGTTCATCGCCGAGAGGGTGACCCACGCTTTGGCAACTCAGCAGGTGGACATCGGCGAGGTGATGACTGTGCACCTGTCGCCGCCCAAAACACGCCGCCGCATTGCCGTGCGGTCAGCATGGGCAGGCAAGCACTTCCAGCTTGGCTTCAGTACCGAAAAAAGTCACAGAATCATAGACTTGAAGCAATGTGACGTCATGGCGCCAGATTTATTCGCCTTGCTTACGCCTCTACGTGCTTTGCTTGAGCCGCGTTTGAACCGCGCGCGACAAGTGCAGATCAAGCTGGCCATGGTCGACCAGGGCGTCGATGTTTTGATCGAAAACTGGATCGCCAACGATCTCGACACGCACGAGCTGTTGTCCGAATTTGCCAAGGCCAACAGCATTGCCCGCTTATCGCTTGATGAAGGATATGGCCCAGTCCCATTTTACGAGCCCGAGCCAGTGACCGTGACGCTGGGCGGGGTTGCGGTCGGGTATCAGCCTTATGGCTTCTTGCAGGCGACGCCTGATGGTGAAGCCGCCTTGGTGCGTGCGGTTAATGAAATTGTTGGTGATGATAGCATTGTCGCCGATTTGTTCGCTGGCTCTGGCACATTTGCATTGTCCATGGGGACTGGCCGCAAGATTTACGCAGGCGAGGCTGACCTTCAGGCAAGCCTTGCGTTAAAGGCGGCAGCCGGTCGTTCTGGCCGAACGATATTTGCAGAGCATCGCGACCTGTTCCGACGGCCGCTTACCGCCGAGGAGCTTAACAAGTTTCAGACTGTCGTACTCGACCCGCCCCGTGCGGGCGCCAAAGATCAGGTCGCGCAATTGGCCGCATCGAACGTGCAAAAAATTGCTTATGTCAGCTGCAATCCAGCCAGCTTCGCCCGAGATGCCAAAACACTGGTGGCTGCTGGATACAGGTTGCAGCGGATCTGGCCGGTGGGACAGTTCCGCTGGTCAACCCATATCGAGCTTGTCGGGCATTTCTCGCGTTAGTGTAAAAGCACCGACATCACCGCGTGCACCACCAGCATGATGAGCGCCAGCGAGGATAACGCAAACAAGCCAAAACGCACCACAACGCGGTTGGACAATATCTGTACCAAGCTATGTGCCACACGGAAGGCGACATATGCCCATGCAATGGTCGCGTTTAGATTGTCGCCTTGACCAACCATGGCGAGAACCAGGCATATGGCATAAAATACCGTAGGTGCCTCGTGTAAGTGATTGTAATTGTCGGCAACCCAAGACGCTTTTTCCTCGCCTTTGGCTATCAGGACATCGCGCAGCCCGCCGCCAGTTGATCCGACAATCTTCGTCGCGTCGATACCCGCCCGGCTCATGGCCGGAAGCCGCGTTGCATACATCCAAATCCACATGATCATTGTCCACGCTGCAAGCGCGACAACTGGGCCTAAAATTGCACTTTCCATATTTCTCCCCCCTTAAATAGTCGCAAGTAATGCCTGAATTGCCAAAATTACCAGGCAGATGGTCGATAACATAAAGAAGAGAAACCGGATGCTGACAGTGTTGACTGTGGCCTGCCAGATACTGTGGATCACGCGCAGACCCGTATAGCCCCACGCAAGATAAACGGACATGTCGGTCGCTCCGCCCGAAATTGCCAGGATCATGACCGTGGCGTAGAATAATGTGGGCTGCTCCATAAGATGGGCGTAATTGTGGGATTTCCACGCAACCGCCGGCGGCACATTGGGGTCAATGTCTTGCCCGCGTCCACCAGGTGCCGCGCTTTTGAGATCCATGCCGATCTTTGACATGGCCGGCAGCCGCGTTCCTGCCAACCAGAACAACATCACCAGCGACCATAATACCAAAGCCGCCGCAGGCGCCAAAATTGGCATGTGCATGTGAAAAACCCTCCCCATCGTTAAGGATGGGGAGGGTGGTGCACCTCTAAAAGATTGTCAATTGCAACTTATAGTTTTGAGCTCAATGACCGCTTTGCCCGCACGCCGGCGTCATTGGCAGGGGCCCAACCATAAAGCGTTGCCATGGGTTGGTCCTCAACCACGACCGTTTCAGTCTCGCCAAAGCCGTTGAATTCGGTCCGCATGGCACATCCATAAGCACCAAGCATACCAACTTCGATATAGTCGCCTGCCTGAACATCATCGGGCAGAACAAACGGCCCCGCCATATGGTCCATATCGTCGCAGGTAGGCCCGTAGAAGCTGAATTCAGCCATCTGGGTACCGATAGAGGTATCGGACCGCTGTAGCGCCACAGGGAAGCGCCAGCCAATATGCGCGGCATCGAACAGTGAGCCATAAGCGCCGTCGTTGATGAACAGCTCTTGTCCGCGACGCTTTTCGACTTTCACCAGCAACGACGCATATTCGGCACACAGCGCACGACCGGGCTCGCACCACAGTTCAGCTGAATAGCTGATCGGCAAATCTTCGAAGCAATTATGGATGACGTCGAAATAGCCCTCGAGCGGTGGCGGTTCCATGCCGGGATATACCGACGGAAAGCCGCCGCCGACGTCAACGATATCGACGGTAACCGACGCCTCGACGATCGCCGCGCGGACATGCTCCATCGCTTCGGCAAAGGCCGCTGGCGTCATCGCCTGGCTGCCGACGTGGAAACAGATGCCAAGACTGTCTGCGACCTGGCGAGTCGCAACGAGCAAGTCAGCAACTTCGGACGGATCAGCGCCAAATTTGGAAGCGAGGCTGAGCTTCGCATGCTCGGACGATACGCGGATGCGGACACAAAGCTCAAGGTCGGTCGCTGCAACGCCATCCTTGGTCGTCGCGCGAACGATCTTTTCAAGCTCGTCATGGCTGTCGAGGCTGAATGTCCGGACGTTATGATTGTGATATGCCTGCGCAATAGCGCGTTCGCTTTTGACCGGATGCATGAAGCACAATTTCGCGTCAGGCAGGAATTTGTGCACCAGCCGGACTTCGCCAAGCGAGGCGACGTCAAAATGCGTGATGCCGGCGTCCCACAGAATTTCCAACAAAGCGGGCGAAGGGTTAGCCTTCACGGCATACAGAGACTTACCCTGAAACTTCTCAACGAAGAACCGGGCAGCGCGCGTGGCAGCATGCGGGCGAAGGAGCGTGATTGGTTCGTCCGGGCGAAGGGCGCGGACTACAGCAAGTGCGTCAGTGTTCTCGTACAATTCAAGGGACCCCCAAAAGATAAAGTAAAACAACAAGGCTGCCTTGCGGTTATTGGAAGTCCCCCTGGGGCAGCGGAGGAGCGCATTAGCAAAAAATGGGGGGTTGTAAAGCGATTCGTTGCCTAATTAGCTCAGACGGTCTCTGAAGGCGGTCCAGTCGAAGGATCGGACGCATTCCAATACGTCGGTTTCGCTATTCCAAAGCCAGAGCGAAGGAAGCGGGACACCGTTAAACGTGTTGGTTTTCACCATCGAGTAATGGGCTTGATCCAGAAAAGCGAAACGTGCGCCAGGTTTCGCTGTGGCGGGTAAGCGATAATCGCCAATAATGTCGCCTGCGAGGCAGGAGGGCCCGCCCAAACGCACCACAGGCCCGTCCAGACGCTCGGCCAGCATGGCGGGGCGATAAGGTGCCTCAATGACGTCAGGCATGTGACATGTCGCGCTGATGTCCGTAATGCCAACCTTCAAACCGTTGTCGAACACATCGAGCAATTCGCCAATTAATATTCCGGCATCAAGTGCAATCGCTTCACCCGGTTCAAGATAAACCTCAAGGCCGGTTTCCGCGCGCACTTCCTGAATGAAAGCGACCAGCGCATCGCGCTGGTAATCGGCGCGGGTAATGTGATGCCCGCCGCCGAAGTTGATCCAGCGCAACTGGCCAAAATACGGCGCGATCTTTGGCTTGAGCGACTCCCATGTTCGCTTCAGCGGTTCAAAATCCTGCTCGCACAATGTGTGGAAGTGCAGGCCAGATACGCCCTCAAGATGTTCAGGTTCCAGCTGGCTGACCGGAAAACCTAACCGCGAGCCGGGCGAGCAGGGGTCATATTTGGCAACTTCGCCTTCGGCATGTTCCGGGTTGAGGCGAAGCCCGACGTCCACGCTGTCATTCAGGAAAGACGCAAAACGACGGTGCTGGTGCGGGCTGTTGAAGATGACGTGGTCCGAAATATCAACGATTTCCGCCATGTCCGCTTCTTTGTACCCAGCGCAATAAGTTGCAATTTCGCCATGATAATAATCACGGGCAAGCCTTGATTCCCACAGGCCTGAACTGCACACACCATCCAGATATTCCCCGATTATCGGTGCGACTTTCCACATCGAAAATGCCTTCAT
>JANMJX010000150.1:0-15333 GCA_031371575.1 Sphingomonadales bacterium | reverse complement strand
CCCGGATCCTTGCGGGCCAGGCTGCGGCGACGGCCTTGCGGCCCGTGGTGCCTGACTTGGCTTCTTTTGGCCGATCAGCATATCCATCGATTGCGCCCGTTCCGGTCAACTGGTGAGGCATCGTTCGCCGATGCGTTTTCGATCGGTGCATAGATGTTACGCGCCGTCGAGTTGTGCAACCCGCGGCCCGTGCGGCGGCTTGTGTTGGGCCAGCCAAGACGGCTCTTGCACAACCGCGCCGACTTGCATATTGAACGGCGTCACTGGCGCGCGGGCGTAGCTCAGGGGTAGAGCACAACCTTGCCAAGGTTGGGGTCGAGGGTTCGAATCCCTTCGCCCGCTCCAGTTTTTCCATGAAAATCGATTTTGCCGAAAGGCAAGAATTCTGTCGGTGGGCAGTTCGCGCCGACGGCATTTTGGCCGGATTTCGATGGGCTAAGAATTTGTAAGCAATAACCGGGCTAATATGCGCACATGACGCAAGTTGCTTTGCCCCGTCCCAGAATATCCGCTGGTTTACCCGCGAAGCTGTCGCTCCCCTTTGCTTTACCGATTCTTGCCACCTTTGCGCTTTTGTTTCTGGTGGGCAACCAATGGCCGCGCGATATTGCGATTGGGTCCGGGTTGAAGATGCCAGGGCTCTGCGTTGCCGCGCTTAGCGCGTTTGTCATTTGGTGGTGGTCAGTCCGCAAGATACAGGACCGGCGCATTCGGGCCTTTGCGGCAATATTCTGCGGCGTTACGGGCCTCATGGGCTGGCCCGTGTGGACCGTTGGCATCCTTCCCAGTGTCAACGGCTCGATTTTAAGTCAGCCTAGCCATGTTCCCATGACCCTTGGCCACGTCGAGATGACACCGAAGAGCAAAAGCCGCGGTTTTTACCATTGGGCATATCTGAAAACGACAAACAGCAATTCAGCCATTCAATCCGGGCGCTATTTCATATCAGAAGTGGACTATCAGAGGTTCGATAGCACCAAGCCCTCCGCTGTCGACGTGACGGTGGCTCAAGGGCTGCTCGGCGCCTATGTTGTTCTGGGCTATGAATAGACGGTATTTCGTCCGGAAAAATTTCTGACGATCAGGCGCCGCGCACAAAGGTGCTTCTGGTCAGGCGATAGACCAGCCCAGCCAGTCCATCGTAGCTTGCCCGGTGATATGCAGAATCCGGCGTCAATTGTGCTGTCAGGCGGCGGTGGGCCTCACCAAGCGCGTGATAGGGCACACTTGGCAGCAAATGGTGCAGCGCATGGTAGCGCAGGCCCACTGGTGCCCAGATCGATGCCAGAACGCCGGGGGGCGGCACATTGACGCTGTCAAGGAACTGCGCGGTAACACTTAACGGTTCGCCGTCATTTTCCCACAAATGCGCAACCAGCGTGCGGACTTGGTTCAGCACTGCGACGCTCGCAACGATGGCAAGGAAGATGAGGAAAGATTTGAGCGGGATGATGCCGGTAAGCAGACCGGTAAGAAGCGCGATCGACCAGATGCTTGCAGCCGTTTCCTGAATGATCCAGTTGCGGCGCGCGTCACCTTCGGCCGGTCGACGGCGGAAGGCCGGATTAATCGCAAGGCCCGAATAACGCTCGACCACAATCTTGCGCAGCGCAGGAATGAACAGGGACAATGGAGCAAGCACGGCGTTGCGGAACAATAACGCAATCGGCGCCAGCAACGACACGAGGATGAACAAGGGCAATGTCCATGGCTTCATCAATGCCAGTGGCAAATATTCCGGGTCCTGGTCGGTTCCGTAGCGCGTGCGCGCGTGGTGAAGGTTGTGGATGCCCTCATACATGTAAGACGGCACCAGCAGCGGCACACCAATGACCGCGTTAAAGCCGAAGCGGAAACCGGGAAGCGCGGAATGCTTTACATGAGTCACTTCATGGATGAAGCCGCCTGCGCGATACAGCGCGAGCACCGATACCAAAGCAGCAGCGAATTGAACCCATATATTCCCCGCGGCAATCGCCACCGCCAACGATGCATAGCCGACAAAGGCGGACGCCAGAAAATCGGACCAGAAAATGCGTGGATTGGGTGTGCCGAGATCACGCGTCAATTCGGCAACCGCGCGCAGCATGGCTTTATCATCGGGCACGCGCTTCAACTGCGCAGCCCGGTCAGCAACGTCAATGCCCGGCAAGATGTCTTGTACAGGCTTAGGTGCGGTCAATAACATTTCACTCATGCGCGATTCGATGCATCCAACAAAAGGGAGAACAGCCTAAATAAGCGACACTCATGGCGATAAAATGGCAGAATGCGCAAATTATGGCATGTTTGTCTCGATTAGGCTCATCGAACTTTTGTCAAAAGCGTGCAGGAACAGTCTGTTTTTGTCAGGCGGCTGCTTTAGCTACCGAAACATTTGCCGAAATGCGTCGAAATAATGAATGAACCAGATTGCGTCCATGTTCGCCCAGTTCAGTGCCGGCCGGACCTTTTCCATGCGCCGCGCGGGGTGCCCAAGCGACCACAGGATTATCACGGTGCGCATTTTCCCCAATCTGGTCCTGCATGTTCTCGTCACCCAGAACAATAATGCCATCGCAGCGCCCAGAATCGGCCACACGGTTCAACCAGCGTGGATCTGACCCGTCAGCGGTGAGAAGCAACAGGTCGTATCCTCGACCAGTCAGCTCGGAACTGATCGATGCCAACATCGACACGCAAATAGGATCCTGCGTCGTGTTTGTGGGCTCTTGTGCCGCAGGGATGACAACGGCAATGGCGCCCGTCCGCCTGGTCCGAAGATTCCGGGCAAGCGCATTGGGTGTAAAATCATGCTCACGGGCAATAGCCTGAATCCGCTCACGTGTCTTGCGGGCGATCAGGTGCGAATCAGCTAACGCGCGCGACACTGTGCCCGGAGAAACGCCGGCCAGTTGCGCCAATTCTGTAATATTGCGAATCCGAGTACGGTCTTCCACGTATTTTCCTTTTCTAAGTTAATTGTATCCAAGGATCGAACTTCAACGCCGAGGGCTGCATTCCGCGCAATTCCCCCGGAACTGAATGGTTGAACGCAGCTTGTAAAATTTTGTTCCCGCTCAAATGCGCTTCGGCGTGCCAGCACTGCGATGCAGTCTTGTAACTCGTCTTTAGCGCGCTAAACCGTTGGCATGCTGGGCGTCTGCTATTATCCCGAACATTGGCCGGAGGAATATTGGGTGCGCGATGCACGCAGGATGCGCGATCTTGGCCTGAATTATGTGCGTATCGGGGAATTCGCCTGGGGCCGAATTGAAAAAAGCGAAGGCGTGTTCGACTGGGAATGGATGGACCGGGCCATCGATACGCTGGCTGCGGCCGGTCTGCAGATTGTCCTTGGCACACCCACCGCAACGCCGCCCAAATGGTTATGTGCCAAATATCCGGATATCTTGCCGGTCGATATTCACACAGGCCAGGTGCGTGGCTTTGGTTCGCGGCGCCATTATGACTTTTCCAGCGAGACCTATTTGCGCCAGGCCGAACGGATCAGCAAGGCAATGGCGATGCGCTATGGCCCTCACCCGAATGTTGCTGGGTGGCAGACCGATAATGAGCTGTGTTGCCACGATACAACGATGAGTGCGTCGCCCGCGGCGGTGCAAAAATTCCGGGCTTATTGTGCGCACAGATATGAATCAATCGCGACGCTGAACGCGGCATGGGGCAATGTTTTCTGGTCCATGGAATATGATGATTTCGACCAGATTGAATTACCATTTTTCACCGTCTGTGAGACGAACCCCGCCCACAGGCTTGCTTACCGGCGTTTTGCCTCGGAACAGGTGGTGCGGTTCCATGACGTCATGGTGGCGGCCATTCGACGGCATGCAGGGCCGGACCAATGGATCACGCACAATATCATTCCACCTGCGACCACCGGCGTCGACAATGCCGCGCTGACCCGCGAACTCGACTTTGTCAGCTATGATAATTATCCGCTTGGCTTCTCGGACCAGTTGATGGCCAAAGCATCGGCAGACGAATGGAAACCGTTCATGCGCACGGGGCACCCCGATCTGGCTGCGCTCAATTTCGACAGCGTGCGCGGTCTGTCCAAGGGCGCATGGTGGGTGATGGAACAGCAGCCTGGCCCCGTGAACTGGGCACCACACAATCCACGACCAGCGCCCGGAATGGTGCGGCACTGGACATTGCAGGCCTTCGCCCATGGCGCGGCATGCGTCGCCTATTTCCGCTGGCGGCAAGTGTCCTTTGCGCAGGAACAAATGCACGCCGGGCTATTGCGGCCTGATGATATGCCCGCGGCTGCATGGACCGAGGTCGAGCAGGTTGCCGCGGAAATAAAGTTGCTGGGTGATCTGAATTTGGCGGCGCCCAAGGCGTATGTCGCCATTATCATTGATCCCGTAACGGGTTGGGTCGACGATATCGAACGCCAAGGGGCGGGCTATCGCTATAATGCCATCGTGTTCCAATATTATCGTGCATTGCGTGGGCTTGGCGTCGATGTAGACTTTGTGTCTGCGGGTGTGGCTCAGCTTCACGGCTACAAGCTCATTCTTGTGCCATCGCTCGCTATCGTCGATGACGCGGCCATGTCCGCGCTCGAAGCAAGTGACGGGCTGGTCCTCTTTGGTCCGCGCTCGGGTGCAAAGACCAATGAATTCTCCATAAGTGATGGCCTCCCGCCCGGCCGGCTGCGCGCATTCGTTCCAATCAAGGTCGTTTCGGTGGAAACGCTTCGCCCCGATTGCAACGGCACGATCCGCTATAAAGCGAAAGTCCATGAAAGCGGACGCTGGCGTGAAACCATTGAAGCCGGCGACGCTGAAATTATCGCGACCTATGAAGATGGCGCGCCTGCTGCAGTCAGATCAGGGCGAAGCGTATATCTCGCGACTTTGACCGACGACGCCTTTCTCCTGCACCTGTTGGTTGATCTATGCGCTGAGGCAGATATCGCGATCATTCCGTTGCCGCCGACATTGCGGTTGCGTCGGCGCGGCGATCTGACCTTTGCGTTCAATCTGGCTGATACGCCCGCGCACGTCCCAGCACCCGTTTCGGCGCAGTTCGTGATTGGCGGGGCAGAAATCGAACCTTTTGGCGTTGCCGTCTGGCGTTAGCGTTCCTTGGTGGCGCTGAATTTCAGGTCGGGATGTTTTTCCTGCTGATAGCCTACGTCCCATGACGACCGCGCCATGAAGACGGGATGACCATCGCGGTCCTTGGCCATATTGCCACCGTTAAATGACACAAATTGCGCCAAAGCGGTCTCCGAACCGATGAGCCAGCGCGCGGTGTCATAAGGCGCAGCTTCGAGGAAGGCGTCGACCTTATATTCCGCCTCAAGCCGCGAGATCAGCACGTCAAGTTGAAGCTGTCCGACAACACCAATCACCCAGTTGGATCCGATTTCGGGATAGAACACCTGAATCACGCCCTCTTCGCTGAGGTCATCAAGCGCCTTGCGCAATTGCTTGGTCTTTGTGGGGTCACGCAAGACGACGCGGCGCAGGATTTCAGGTGCAAAATTGGGAAGCCCGGTAAAACGCACGTCGTTGCGCTCGGACAAGGTATCGCCAACGCGCAACGTGCCATGGTTGGGAATGCCAATGATGTCTCCAGGCTCGGCGCTGTCGGCAATTTCGCGGTCCTGTGCAAAAAACAATATTGGCGAATGGATTGCCACAGGTTTGCCAAGGCCTGAGGGCGTCAATTTCATGCCGCGTTTGAAGGTACCCGAGCATAGCCGCATGAAGGCAATGCGATCGCGATGTTGCGGGTCCATATTGGCCTGCACCTTGAAAATGAAGCCAGTGACTTCCTTTTCCGACGGGTCAATATTGCCTTTTGAGCTCGGCTGCGGCCTTGGCGGCGGGGCATAAGCGGCAATGGCGTTGATCAATTCAATCACGCCAAATTCCTTTAGCGCCGAACCGAAGTACACAGGGGTAAGGTCGCCATTCTGAAAGGCTGTCAGGTCGAAGTCGGAATATCCGGCCTGCGCAAGCTCAGCCTCTTCGCGCAGCCGTGCAACGCCAGCCGGCGTAAGCACCTGCTCAAGGCTCGGTGCATCCAACCCGGCATGATCGCTCGTCTTGCCTTCAAATGCCTTGCTGTCGCCCGACGGCTGACTCAGTCGCCCGCTGCTGAAATCATATAACCCCTCAAACTCGCCGCCCATGCCTACGGGCCAGTTCATCGGGCACACATCGAGCGCAAGTGCGTCGGCGACTTCATCAATCGTTTCAAACGCTGCGCGGCCTTCGCGGTCGACCTTGTTCACAAATGTGATGATCGGCACGCTGCGCAGGCGGCAGACTTCGAACAGCTTGCGTGTCTGTGGCTCGATGCCTTTCGCGGCGTCGATGACCATGATGGCGGAATCGACCGCCGTCAGCGTGCGGTAGGTGTCTTCGGAAAAATCTTCGTGTCCCGGCGTGTCGAGCAGGTTGAAGACAATGCCGTCCTTCTGGAATGTCATCACGGACGATGTAACCGAAATGCCACGCTGCTGTTCGATCTTCATCCAGTCCGAACGCGCGCGCCGCGCCTGTCCGCGTGCCTTGACTTCGCCGGCCAGGTGAATTGCCCCGCCTTGAAGCAGGAGTTTTTCCGTCAGGGTGGTTTTACCCGCGTCAGGATGGGAAATAATGGCAAAGGTGCGGCGGTTCAGCGTCATGCACGGCGGCTTAGGGACGATTGATTATCGCTTCAACCCGTTTGTCAGCAGGTCAGCGGCAATATTGGCGACATCGGTCACGTCTCTGTCTTCCCCCATAACGCCGTAACGCAGGCCCAGAAACACGTTCATGCCAACAATGGCCCAGGCGTGGACTTCCTCCACATCGTCGCGCAACTGCCCCTTGACGGCCGCATCCTTAAGGCTGGCGAGATAGCCATTGACTGTGTCTTCATAATGCTGACGATAGCTGGCGGGATCGACAAATTCCGCCTCATCGATGATCCGGTAGAGTTCCTTGTGCTCGCGCACGAATTCAAGGAATCTGGCCAGTCCCTTGCGTTCGCCGTCAAGCCGGTCGGGCTCGGCCGCCATGACGGGGCCAACGGTTTGGCGAACCTGCGCCGACATATCGCGTACCAAGGCCCGGAACAGCGAATCTTTCGAATCAAAATAGGTGTAGAAACTGCCTAGGGCCACGCCCGCGCGCTGCGTAATCGATACTACCGAGCTATCGTGAAACCCCTTTTCGCCGAATTCTGCAGCTGCCGAATCCAGCAATAGACGCAATGTCTTACGCCCCCTTTCGGTGCGTGGCGTCTTACTTGCCGGCGTCATTGTTGCTGATATGCCACGTTCGGCAGACATTCGCTAACATTCCTCAATGCTTGAAGTTGAAAGATGGTTCACCTTTCACTATAGGGAAATTTGTAAGCGGGTAAAGAGCCGCAGTTCAGCAGGAGAGTGACCAATGAAATCCCCGAAATTCATGATGATTCGCGCCGCTTTGTTGGCGAGCATCGCTGTGCCCGGCTCGATTATGGCCGTGCCCGTAATGGCGCAAGACGCCGCCGCTACGGCAGACGAATCCGAAGGTGGGGACGAGATCATCGTCACCGCCCGACGCCGGGAAGAAAATCTTGTTGATGTGCCTATCGCCGTCAGCGCGTTTTCGGGCGAAGCGCTTGAGATGCGCGGTGCGCTGGATATCACCGAAATCGGCAACATCACGCCCAACACGACGCTTGAAACCTCGCGTGGCAGCAACTCGACATTGTCCGCGTTCATTCGCGGCATCGGACAGCAGGATCCGGTCTCCGGCTTTGAACCTGGCGTTGGTATCTATCTTGACGATGTCTATCTGAACCGCCCGCAAGCTGGCGTACTCGATATCTATGATGTGGAGCGGATCGAAGTGCTGCGTGGCCCGCAAGGCACATTATATGGCCGCAACACGATTGGCGGGGCGGTGAAATATGTGACGAAGCGTCTACCGGAAGAGTTTTCCCTGAGCGCACGTGCAACCGTCGGCACCTATAAACAGGCTGACGGCGTGGTGACCGTTTCGGCACCCATCGGGAACATCGTGCGGGTCGGCGGAAGCGTCGCGCGGTTGTCGCGCGGTGGCTTTGGCGACAACCTGACCACCGGTCGCGAAAATTATAACAAGGATCTGTGGGCTGCGCGCGGTACCCTCGAACTCGGCGGTTATGGCGCACCTGTCTCGATCCGGATCAACGGTGACTATACGCGCGACAAGAGTGATCCGCGTGGCGGCCATCGCCTGATCCCCGGACTGTTGTCCGGCGCGCCAGTGTTGGCCAATGTCTTTGACACGCGCGGTGGCCTCGTTGATCCCAAACAGGACATCGAAGCTTATGGCCTCGCCATGAACATTTCGGTTGACCTGTCTGACTCGCTGACGCTGCGGTCGATCAGCGCATGGCGCAAGGACGACAGCTTTACACCCATAGATTTCGATGCATTGCCTGCGGCAGACGTCGACGTGCCCGGCGCGTATTTCAACGAGCAGATAAGCCAGGAAGTCCAGCTTCTGGTCGACGCTGGACCCTTTAGCGGTATGGTCGGCGCATATTATCTCGACGCGAGCGCTGACACTTTGTTCGACGTGCGTCTGTTCACGACGTTGAATGGCCTCACCGCATTCACGAAGGCGGCGGTCGACACCACGACCTATGCAGTATTTGGCGATTTCACCTATGACTTTACCGACCAACTCAGCCTTTCGGTGGGTGGTCGCTATACCTGGGATGAGCGCAACGCTAACATTCTGCGCCAAAACTATCTGGGCGGCGGCTCGCCCTTCTTTGGTGGCGCAGGCGTGGCATTTGGCGCGCCAAGCACCAATTTCAACGGCAAGCGGAGCTTCAAGAAATTCACACCGCGCGTTTCGGTCAGCTTCAAACCAACGCCTGACCAGAATATCTACGCCAGCTTCAGCCAGGGTTTCAAGGGTGGCGGTTTTGACCCGCGTGGGGTTGGCACCAATGCGCCTGATCTCAACGGCAATGGCATTCGCGGCGAAAATGACGAGGTCGCAGCGTTTCTGAGCTTCCGTCCCGAAAGCGTCGACAGTTATGAAGTCGGCTATAAAGGCAATCTGTTCAACGGTGGTGTGACCTTCGCACTTGCCGGCTTCTATGCCGATTATACCGATGTCCAGATACCGGGTTCGGTCGCTTGTATTGTCGGCGGCCTGCCTTCCTTCTGCGGCGTTACGTCCAATGCGGGCAAGGCGACTTTCAAGGGTGTCGAACTCGAATTCAACGCGCGCTTGGGGGAAAGCCTTGCATCATCAGGCGACCGCCTCAATCTTCTGGGAGCAGTTGGGTATATCGATGCGAAATTCGACAAATATATTACCAACATTGCCAGCGTGCCGACCGACGTGGCGCAATTCCGTGATGTGCAGAACACGCCGACCTGGACGGCAAGTGCGACGCTCGCCTACATGACGCCAGTCGGGGCAGGACGGCTGAACTTGGGAACAACCATTTCCTATCGCAGCAGCACGTCGCAATTTGAAATCCCCAATCGGTATATCGATCAATCCGGCTACGCCTTGGTCGACGCAAGCCTGGTCTATACGGCGCCAGATGATCGCTGGAGCATCGGCATCCACGGCAAGAACCTGACCGACAAAGAATATAAGACGTCGGGTTACAGCTTCATCGTAGGCAATGCGACAACTGGCGTACCTACGCTTGGCACCAATGGCCTGCCGATTGCGTCGCTTGGCCGCGAAGGTACATTGACCGCCTTTTACGGCAATCCGCGGCAAGTGTTCGTGACGGCTGGCGTGAAGTTCTAAACCAACGCCAATTCGCATGACAAAGAAGGCCGGGTGTAAAAGCCCGGCCTCTTTTTTATCCGCGGAGTGCAGCGCCCAATTTGGCGGCGGCTGCAACGACCTTGTCCGAAATGGCCTTCAGATCATCGTCGCTATAGCTTTTTTCGGTGGGTTGAAGCGTGACTTCGACAGCAAGGCTAAGCTGACCCTCCGGCACGCCTTGCCCGTCAAAACGGTCAAACAGCCGAACCGCAACGATATTTTCCTTATCGCATCCCTTGATGGACCGGACCAGATCTTGCGCAGGCAAATCGCGCGATACCAGAAACGCAAAGTCGCGGGTGACCGCCTGTAACGCAGGCGGTGTAAACGCCGGACGCATGAAGCCCGACGCCTTTTTGAGCGGGATGGCATCAAGGAAGATTTCTGCGGCCACAATATTTCCATCAAGGTCAAACGCCTTTGCCGTCACCGGATGCAGCGTACCAAAGGCCGCCAATATGTTTTTTGGCCCCATGCGCAACGTTGCCGACTGGCCAGGGTGATAATGCGCGCCGGCCTCACCCATCACCAGCAATCCGTCGGTGGCAACGCCAGCCGATTTCAGCAAAGCAATGGCTTCCGCCTTCGCATCGAAAGCGTCAAAGCGCGCGGGTTTGCCTGTCGCCCAGTTGCGTGACGTCCCTTCGCCAGCCAAAACGATACCGGCCGTGACGCGTTCGTCGCTCGCGCCGTCCGTCCCCGCCAGATAGCGCCGCCCGATCTCGAACAGCCGTACCGACGATGCGCCGCGGTCCATGTTGCGCTGTGCTGCGGAAAGCAGCCCGGGCAGCAACGATGGCCGCATCACCTTCATATCTTCCGATATCGGGTTGGCGAGGCTCCAGGCACCCCCGCCAAAGGCGTCTGCCGCCTTTTGGGGCAGGAACGACCAATTGATCGCTTCATTCAAACCACGCGCCGCAGCCGCGCGCCGCACTTTGCGTTCCAAAGTCTGCGCGGGCGTTGCGGTGGGTTTGGCCACGCCGTCTGCGCGCGGCAAGGGCACCGACACAACATTGTCGAGGCCAACCATGCGGACGACTTCTTCCACGATGTCGGCTGGACCGTCGACGTCACGACGCCATGATGGCACGCTTATGTTCCAGTCAGAACTGATGGAAAAACCAAGCCTTTCGAGGATATTACGCTGCTCTTCAGGGGATACGTCCACCCCGCCAAGTCGCCGGCAGTAATCGGTATCATAGGAAATGTTGCGCGGCGCAACTGGCGCTTGGCCCGATCGTGTGATCGCGCTTGCCGTCCCGCCTGCGTGCGCAAGCACCAGCTTGGTCGCAATGGCGAGTCCTTCGTCGAGAAATGCCGGATCAACGCCGCGTTCAAAACGCTGGCGCGCATCGCTCGTCAGTCCGATTTTTTGGCCGGTACGCGCGATATGTTCCGGGTCGAAAAAGGCGCACTCTATCAGCACATCGGTTGTTTCTGCCGAAACGCCGCTATGCTCGCCGCCCATGATGCCGCCAATGTCGTGCACCATATCATCGTCGGCAATGACGGTCATGCCCGCATGGAGCGTGTAGGTTTTGCCGTTCAGCGCCAGCATCTCTTCGCCATCATGCGCCTTGCGCGCCACCAGCGTCCCTGCAAGCTTCGCGCGGTCATAGACGTGAAGCGGACGGCCAAGATCGATCGACAGAAAATTGGTAATGTCGACTAGCAGCGAAATCGGTTTCTGCCCTATCGCCTTCAACTTGCTGCGCATCCATTCGGGGGAATCGCCATTGTGGACGCCGGAAACCGACTGCGCATAAAAGGCAGGGCAGCCTTCGGTGTCGTCGGTCCGCACGTCGGGCGCTGCATCGGTCCCTTCCGCTGGCGTGGTGAAGTCCAAGCGGTAGACCTCGGTCAAGGCACGAAGCGTGCCCAGCCCTGCCGCCGCCAGATCGCGCGCGATGCCGCGAACGCCCATGCAGTCCTGCCGGTTGGGTGTGATGCTGACATCAATCACTGGGTCATCAAGGCCGGCCCAACCGGCATAGACTTGCCCGACAGGTGCGTCGCCTGCGAGTTCAATGATGCCATCATGGTCATCGCCAAGCTCAAGTTCGGCAATCGAGCACATCATGCCGTTGGATTCAACGCCGCGAATGGCCGCAACCTTGAGCACCATGCCGTTGGAAGGCACCACGGCGCCCGCAGGGCCAAATACGCCAAGCATTCCTGCGCGGGCATTGGGGGCGCCGCACACGACCTGAAGCGGCTCGCCACCTGCATCGACCGTGAGTACCTGCAACTTGTCCGCCTGCGGGTGGGGCGCTGCGCTCAAGACCTTGGCAATGCGGAAAGCCGACAAGGCGTCGGCGGGATTTTCAATCCCTTCGACTTCCAGACCAATGCGGTTCAGGCAATCTGCGACAGCATGGATATCGGCGTCGGTGTCGAGATGTTCTTTCAGCCATGATAAAGAGAACTTCATGCGCCTACTCCTCCGCTCAATGTCGGAACATCAAGCGCATTGAATCCGTAATGCTGAAGCCAGCGGTTATCGCCGTCGAAGAAGGCGCGTAGATCATCCATGCCATATTTCAGCATCGCCAACCGGTCGACGCCGGTACCAAAGGCAAAACCCTGCCACATATCGGGGTCAAGCCCGCAAGCTTCGATCACCTTGCGGTGGACCATGCCGGAGCCAAGTACTTCCATCCAGCCTTCAGATCCGCCGATGACGCGTTTCCCGTTTACCACCGAATAGCCCACATCGACTTCGACCGACGGCTCAGTGAACGGGAAATAGCTAGGCCGCAGGCGAAGCACGACGTCTTCACGTTCGAAATAGGCTTTCAAAAATGTCTCCAGCGTCCACTTCAAATGCCCAAGATGAATGCCCTTGTCGATGACAAGGCCCTCAATCTGGTGGAACATCGGGGTATGCGTCGCATCGCTGTCGCTGCGGTATACGCGGCCAGGCGCGATGATCCTTATGGGAGGTTCCTGTGACGTCATGGTGCGGATCTGCACCGGTGATGTGTGCGTACGCAGTACCATTTTATGCCCGTTACGGGCCGTCTCGTCCGGGAAGTAAAAGGTGTCGTGCATCGCGCGCGCCGGATGCGTCTCGGGGATATTGAGCGCCGTGAAATTGTGCCAGTCGTCCTCAATCTCGGGGCCTTCCGCGACGGCAAAGCCCATATCGGCAAAGATCTCCGCAAGCTCGTCCATCACCTGGCTGACAGGGTGCACCGTTCCGCGTGGGCTTTCGGGCGCCGGCAAGGTCATATCGATCTGCTCGCTTGCAAGGCGACGGTTGAGCTCAGCTGTTTCCAAAGCCAGTTTTTTGGCTGCCAATGCGGCCGTTATGCTCTCGCGCAGACCATTGATGACCGGGCCCTGCGTCTGTCGTTCCTCAGGCGACATGCCGCCCATGGTCTTCAGCAGCGCAGAAACGCTCCCCTGCTTGCCCAGCGCGGCTATACGCACAGCCTCCAGAGCATCCAGCGTGTTTGCGGAATCAATGGCTGTCATCAGTTCGGTTTGAAGCGTTGCAATATCCATAATCTTCGTCATTCCCGCGAAGGCGGGAATCTAACTCCCGCCCTTTCCTAAATTCACAACTTGCGCGATGGCAGAGTCGGAAAGCCCAAATCAACTGACAAATCGCGCCAGTCCGGGTTTTCCTTCTCGATAATGTTGATCTTCCACTGCCTATTCCACTTCTTGATCTGTTTTTCACGCAATATCGCTGTATCCATCGTGGCGTGTTGTTCATACCAAACAAGCAGCTTTACGTTGTAGTCAGCAGTAAAGCCTTCAAATTTTCCCTCGCGGTGTTGATGCATGCGTTGCATCAAATGTGCTGTCACGCCGACGTAAAGTGTCCCGTAGCGCCTGCTGGCCAGAATGTAGACCGTAGGTTGAAACTCTGCGTGCATAACGAGCTCCGGGTTGGATCCCCGCCTTCGCGGGGATGACGAGGAATGAGAAGCGGGGATTGCGAAGTTGGTAAATAAGATGATGCGTCGGGCTAAGTTTATGATTTACCAAATTTGAATAAGCAAAAGGGCGCGAACGGCAAGTACCGTCCACGCCCTTTTGCGCATGTATCGAAGTATTAGGTTTAAGCTGCCTTGGACAGCGCCGCCTTCGACTGCGCAATGATCGTGCTAAACATGGCGCCTTCGTTCATTGCGAGATCCGCAAGAACCTTCCGGTCCAGTTCAACGCCAGCTAGCTTCAGGCCATGCATGAACACGCCATAGGTCATCCCTTCGGCGCGGACAGCGGCGTTGATACGCTGGATCCACAATGCGCGGAAATTGCGCTTGTTTACCTTACGGTCACGATACGCATATTGACCGGCCTTTTCGACGGCCTGACGTGCGACGCGGATCGTATTTTTGCGACGGCCATAATAACCCTTCGCCTGCTCTAAAATTCTTTTATGTTTAGCTTTGGTGGTCACACCACGTTTGACGCGTGCCATAATCTATATCCTTTATATAAAAACGTTCGCGCAGTCTTACAGACCGTATGGCGCCCATTTCTTGATTGTCTTGGCATCGGGATCAGAGATCACGCTGGTGCCACGGTTTTGGCGGATATACTTGGCATTATGGCTGCTCAAACGGTGCCGCTTTCCAACGACGCCATGTTTGATCTTGCCGGTTGCGGTGATTTTGAAGCGTTTCTTCACACCGCTCTTGGTCTTGAGCTTGGGCATTTCGGTCTCCTATGGACGCATCGGTGAACCGCCACGGCAGCCCATACAGCCGGGCGGTTCGGTCATGCTAAGCGCGGGCCTATAGCGGGGCAGGGGGTGCGGCGCAACCGGCAAACCGCAACCGGCGGCGGAACGGACCGGCGCCGCGAACTGTTAAGCCGAAATGGACATGTCACCGCAATCCCAGCCCAGGCCGGCCAAATCGAAAGCATGGCGGCGATTCTGGGCGGTCCTCGCCGGCATCCTGGTCATTCTTGTTGCGCTCTATGTCTATCAATACGTCACCAAGGGCCGGTTCTGGCAGGGAACCTTCGAACGCTATGTTTCGAAACGCGCCGGGCGGCCGGTCAAGGTGGCGGGCGATTTCCAGCTCTACCTCCACCCCGACGTCAAGTTCCACGCCGACGGCCTGAGCGTCGCCAACCCCGGCTGGGCACGCGACCAGCAGCTGTTCACGGCGCGCAGCATCGATCTCGACGTGTCGATCTGGAAGCTGATCTTCGGCGAGCAGCGAATCACCCATCTGGCCATCGACGGCGGGCGGCTGGGGCTGGAACGCGATGGCAAGGGCCGCAACACCTGGACCTTCCCCGGCGACACGGTGCTGAAGATCCCCGATATCGATCGCGCCGAGATCACCGATACCCGGCTGAACTACATCGACGCGGTCAAGCGTGCCGATCTGAACATCCGCTTCGGCGACGTCGATGCGGCGAACAAGAAGATCGGCGCACCGTTGACCTTTACCGGCGGGGGCACCGCCTGGGGCGCGCCGTTCACGCTGAAGGGCGCGCTGACGACGCCCGACGAGAGCATCACCGGCGGGCGCGTCGGCCTGACGCTCCACGCCAGCGCCGCCGAAACCAGCATCGACAT
>JANMJX010000145.1:0-1665 GCA_031371575.1 Sphingomonadales bacterium | reverse complement strand
TGGAATCCGCGCCACTTTCTGCTAGTCAGCCCGCAACTCAGCCCATAGGAAATTCATATGTCCGTCACTGCCGTCCCTATCTTGCCCATCAAAAAAGGGTCGCTCACCAAATATTGGATAGCGATTGCCCTGGTACTCGCGACAGGCGCAGGGCTGGCATATTGGGGCACAAGCGGCGTGCGGCAGGAATTTGGCGACGTTGTCACCACGTCTTCAGGGCTGCGCTATAAAGTCCTTCAGGCAGGCGAAGGCCCCAAGCCGACCGACAATGATGTCGTTCTCGTGAGCTATAAGGGCATGTTGAAAGACGGCACCGTTTTTGACCAGAATCCGCAAGCTGGCTTTCCGGTAACTGGCGTCGTTCCCGGATTTTCCGAAGGCCTGAAAATCATGCAGCGTGGCGGCAAATACCGCCTGTGGATTCCATCCGACCTCGGATATGGCCCGGAAGACCAGCGTAACCCGCAGACTGGCGCCGTTGCCATCCCGGGTGGCAGCGAACTGACCTTTGATGTCGAGCTGCTTGAATTCAAATCACGCGCCGAAATCGAAGCCATGCAAAAGCAAATGCAGGAAATGCAGAAGCAACAGGGCAATGCAGGCGGCGGACAGCCAGGCGGCGCGCCTCAAGGGCTTCCGCCCGAAATCCAGCAGCAGATTGATGCCCAAATGCAGGCGCAGCAAGGGCAGAACCCACCACAATAAGTCCCTCGCCGGGCCAATCGCGGTTGGTGTCAGCTACAGCGTTGCAAAGAAAATGATCGTCGCAACCGCCATCACGGCGGTCGCGGTCCAGCCGGTAATCGTCGCGCGGCGGCCAAGCGTAAGCCGCCCCATGGCGCGCGGGTTGCGGACGATCAGCATCATCATCGCCATGAGCGGCGCCGCAAGCACGCCATTGACGACCGCAGCCCAGTACAGCGCACGCGCGGGGTCGATACCGACATATTGCAACGACACGCCAAGCATCGTTGTCACCGCAATCGTGCCGTAAAACAGCCGCGCTTTCATGGGCTTTGCGTCAAGGCTGCCGGCGATTCCGAACATTTCGGTAACCGCATAGGCCGCCGAGCCCGCAAGCACGGGTACCGCGAGCAATCCAGTCCCGATGATCCCCAGTGCAAAAAGCGCAAAGGCGAAGTTTCCGGCGATTGGCCGCAAGGCTTCGGCCGCCTGCGCCGAGGTCTCGATATCGCGCACCCCATTGGCATGCAGCGTTGCGGCCGTCGCAAAAACAATCGCGACCGAAACGATGGAGCTTAAGGCCATGCCCGTCAGCGTGTCGATCCGGATGCGTTTCAACTCGGGTCCGGCGTCTTTGGGCGTGATGCACAAGGGTTTGACCTTGTGCCTTTTCTGCTCCTCAATTTCCTGCCCGGCCTGCCAGAAAAACAGATATGGGCTGATGGTCGTACCCAATATCGCCACCACCGCTGTGGCATAGGCTCCAGTCCACTCGATGCGCGGTACCACGAGCGAGGTGAGCGCTTCCCCCCACGGAACCTGCGCCACGAAAACAACGGCTACATAGGCAAATAAGGACAGAGTCGTCCATTTGAGCACCGCCGAATATCTTTCGTACGAAAGCCAGACCTCAATGACCACACAGATGACGCCGAACAATAAAGTGTAGAGCCCAAGCGGCCCTCCCACCAGCAAGCCAAA
>JANMJX010000124.1:0-6912 GCA_031371575.1 Sphingomonadales bacterium | reverse complement strand
CTCGCATATTTGGCGGCATAGGACATGATCTGAACATTGTGGTGCCCATTCATTTCCAGCGCCTTGCGGATTGCACCGACGCGGCCATCCATCATGTCACTTGGCGCAATGATATCCGCGCCTGCATTCGCCTGGTTGATGGCCTGGTCGACGAGCACCGCGACGGTATCATCGTTCACGACATAGCCTTCATCGTCGATCAGCCCGTCCTGTCCATGGCTCGTATAGGGGTCAAGCGCGACATCAGTGAGGACGCCGATCTTGTCGCCATGCGCCTGTTTGATCGCGCGAATGGCGCGGCACATCAGATTGTCGGGATTAAACGCTTCAGCACCATCGTCGCTTCTGCGATCGGCCTGCGTATTGGGGAATAGCGCAATGCACGGGATGCCAAGTTCAATGGCTTCGGCGGCGCGCATGACAATCTGGTCAACAGACCAACGCGAAACACCAGGCAAAGTGGAAATCGGCTCTTCAACGGATTCCCCTTCGGTCACAAACAACGGCCAGATGAGATCCGCCGGCGAAAGGATGTTTTCGCGCACCATCGCGCGACTCCATCCGGTGACACGGGTGCGCCGCAGGCGGCTGTTCGGAAAGTTTGAAATATCGCTCATCCTGCTTGCTTAGCTTCGATGGATAATATCCTCAATGACTTATCCGTTTGGATTTGCTTGTCCGTCGCGAAGGGTAAGCCGGTCGATTTCCCGCTTGGGACCATCCGCACTTTTGGGTGCTGTCCGCAATGGCGTCAGCGCAGCGCCAGCCTTGACGGATTTCAGTCGCTGGAGATTGCCCTTGAACCTTGCAAGGTCGTTGCCTGATAGCTGTGCACGTGACGTGAATTTTACCGAAGCCGGGTTTACGGGGCGCCCGTTGCGATACAGCTCATAGTGCAAATGTGGCCCCGTCGAGAGACCGGTGGAGCCGACATAGCCGATGATCTGGCCGCGCCTGACCTTGCTGCCTGGGCGCGCCGCAATCCTGCTCATATGGCCATAGCCACTGGCAACGCCGCCGCCATGGTTCAACTGAACAAAGTTGCCATAGCCACCCTTGCGGCCGGCAAAGGCAACAACGCCGTCAGTCACGGCAAAGATAGGCTGACCGTAGCTGGCCTTGAAATCCAGGCCGCTGTGCATGCGCACATAGCCCAAAATCGGGTGCATTCTTCCACCATAGCCAGATGTTACGGGGCCATTGACCGGACGACTCATCGCACCTTTGGATTCGCCGACACCCGATGCCTCGAACCATTGGCTGCTTTCTCCAACGGTCCATTTCAGCATCTGGATTGCAGATTTGCCATCGCGGTCGACGCCGGCGTATAACAGATTGCCGACTTTAACCTCGCCCGTCTCGGCGCGCTTATAATCGAGGATGATATCAAATTCGTCGGTAGGTTGGATTGTCGATAGCGACGTTCGCCCTGCGATCACGCGCAAATAATCCTGAATGGCCCGGGCAGGCGCTCCTGCAGCGCGTGCCGACCGGTAAATGCCCTGGCTGCCGACGGTTCCGCGAATACGTAGCGGGGTGCTGTCAACATTGATAGGCTTCTGATTAAGCCTTAATGCACCGCGCTCGCGATTTATCGCGAGGTTGAGGTCGAAACGTGCACGAAAGGCCAGCGATTCAATTGGTCGCGCCTGATTTTTGGACGACCTTGTCCCTAGTACGATGTCAATCGGCGTCCCTGGCTCAATGTCGGACAAAGACGTAACGCCGGAAACCAGATTGGCCACATCAGCAGCCTCGCTTCCGCCAACGCCCGAGCGCTGAAGCACGCGTGCGAAGCTGTCTCCGCGACCAAGAGTGGCGGTAAGTTCAATGCGGGGGCGTTCAGGGCTGCCTGCAAGCGCAACAACGGCGTCAGTGGCTGCCATGCGTTTGCCGCTGTCACTGCCATACGCGATAGGCATGATCATCTGGGCGCGTGCTTCTTCAAACTCGGATTCGGTCAGCATGGGCGGCTGCACACCGTAAATTGGCCCATAATCCGGAAGCAGTGCAAGCGCCGAAACGCTCAACAATGTCAAGGTTCCAAGGCCGCGGAACCAACGGATCGAGCCAATATCCTCACCCAGGTCGGGGACGAAATCCATTGCCGCCAAGCGGGCACGCCATGCGCCTGCATGCGCATCCCGCTCTGGCCTGTGGCGCAATGGCGTAATCATCGCATCAGCCAACGTCATGTTGCCGTCCCAACCAGGAGCAGCAAGCCGTGTTTCTGTGCCTTCAAACATTTGGAGCTACGCCCAAGACCCTGTCCCCATCCACCAAGGCTGTTGTAGCCCACTTCTGTGTGACGCCTTATGGTTAAAGTCAAATTAAGACAGACCATTCCGCAGCTTAAGTGCGGCCAGTGGTGTAAAATCACCGACAAGCGATTAAACAGTTAATCCAAATGGACATCGGAGTTTACCTGCTTCATTAATTGTTTCGTGATGCTATGACGTTGAATAGTAAACGGAGAGTGATTTTGGGCGCTGAACGCATCGAATTTTTCTACGACCTTTCAAGTCCCTGGACATATATTGCTTTTCGCAATCTCGACGGTGTCTTGGCGCGAACAGGTGCGACGGTATGCCTTCGTCCCATTTTGGTTGGCGGCGTCTTTAATGCGGTAAATCCGTCGGTATATGCCGCGCGTGAGGCGTCCGATAATCCAAAGCTGAAGCATAGCTGGCGCGTGATGAAGGACTGGGCTGCGCTGGCTGACGTCGAAATGAACTTTCCAAGTGCGTATCACCCCGCAAAAAGCATCAATGCCATGCGCATGGCGTGTACGCTGGCGGATGATCAACCCGCGCTTAATAAATTTACCACAGCAGCATTCGAAAGCTATTTTGGCGCGCAGGAAAATCTGGATGATCCGGACGTGTTGGTCGCTGTAGCGCGTCGTGTGGGACTTGACGGCGAGGGGATGCGCGCTGCTGCACAAACCGATGCTGTAAAAGCCCTGCTGCGCGCCAACACCGACGAAGTCATCGCGCGTGGCGGCTATGGTTCGCCGACCATTTTTGTGGACACCAAAAGAATGTATTTCGGAAATGACCAGTTGCCGCTCGTGGAGGCTGCTATTCTTGGAAAGATATGACGCGTGAGGACACCAAAAAGTCTAGCAGGCGTCGTTTTGGCGTTTTCCGCACTGGGCGGTTGCAGCCCTTCAACACCGCCGGAAGAAAATAAGACTGTGCATCCGGCCTATTATTTTGAAATTCCGGTGACGGACATGGATCGCGCTGTTTCTTTTTATGAGACATTGCTTGAAACGAAATTAGATCGCCGGACCGTAGATGGCTACGAAATGGCGCTTTTTCCGTTCGCCGATGGAGCCCCTGGCGCCACTGGAGCCCTTGCCAAGGGCGACGTCTATCGGCCTTCAAAGGACGGTGCGATCGTCTACTTTCACGTCGACGATATCAAATCGACTGTAGAAAAAGCCACAAAACTGGGTAGACCGATATTGTATCCTGTGAAGGATATCGGAGATGCCGGCTTTGTCGCTGAAATAGAAGACACTGAAGGCAACCGTCTTGCCCTCAGCCAGCCCCGATTGGATGACAAATGAATGACCGCGTCAGTATAACCGTCGAACACCATATTGCTGATGTCCGGCTGACGCGCGCGGACAAGATGAATGCGCTTGATCCAGCGATGTTTCAGGGAATTATTACGGCGGGAGAAGAACTGTCCGCCATGAAAGGCGTCCGTGCGGTAGTGCTATCGGGCGAGGGGCGAAGCTTTTGCGCCGGGCTTGACATGGCAAGCATGGCGAGTGGCGGCGCGAGCGCGAACAGCGGCATGGGCAGCCTGACCGACCGGACCCACGGCAACGCCAACACGTTCCAGCAGGTGGCGATGCTCTGGCGCAAGCTTCCCATGCCCGTGATTGCCGCGGTGCATGGTGTGTGTTTTGGCGGTGGATTGCAGATCGCAAGCGGCGCCGATGTCCGCGTGATCGCGCCCGACGCGCGGTTGGCGGTGATGGAAATGAAATGGGGTCTTATCCCCGATATGGGCGGTTATGCCCTGTGGCGCGGGATGGTGCGTGAGGATATGTTGCGCGAATTGACCTATACCAACCGCGAGTTTTCAGGGGCTGAGGCGCTGAACTTGGGCTTTGCGACCTTTGTGGATGAAAATCCGCATAGCCGCGCAATGGCGATTGCCCGCGAAATTGCCGCCCGTAACCCCGAGGCGATGCGCGAGGCCAAGGCCTTGTTCAACGAATATGCGGACATGGACGAAGATGCGATTCTGATGGCCGAAAGCGTTCGGCAGGCGCGCGTCATCCGGACGCCGAACCAGATTGAGGCGGTCATGGCCGGGATGCAGAAACGCGCGGGCGTTTTTATCGACTAGACGGATTTGACGTGAAGCCGTTCGAATTCCGCGCGCAAGTCTTCTGGCAGCCGCGTCGGGCCGTTGGCATCGGTGAGGACAATAGTGGTAATGCAAGTCGCCTTGCATTCCCCGCCTTGAAACGCGGCTGAGGCAATGTCCCAGCTGCTGCTGCCGATCCGCAGGATGCCGCTGGCAATTTCGACATGTTCGGGAAAATGCGCCTCGGCGATGTATTCAAGCGCGACGCTGACGATTAGCCAGCGTTGCCCCGGCGCACGGCGTTCAACCTCAATGGCGTGATTGAACATGCCGCGACCATGCTCAAACAGTCCGGCCATCGAGACATTGTTGATATGGCCCAGCAAATCCAGATCAGCAAAGCGCGTTTCGGTGCGATGGTTGAAAGGATAGTTGGCGGGGTCAAGTTGCCAGCTTTGCGGTTTGGGCATTCCTTTGAAACCTTATCAAAAGTCGTCACCCTGAACGTGTGTCAGGGTCAATGTATCAGTTTAGACGGCCGTTCACTTGGCACGATGGACTCTGAAGCAAGTTGTGCTCTACACGCCCTTGGCCCCAGGGTGACGGTATTCGCAGGCGGTCGGGTTCTTTTACAAACCCCGACCAATCAGTTCCTTCATGATCTCGTTGGTGCCGCCGAAGATCCGCGTCACGCGCGCTGCGCGCCACATGCGGGCGATGGGATATTCGTTCATATATCCAGCGCCGCCATGCAATTGCAGGCAGGCATCGACAACTTCCCACTGCAGATCGGTGTGCCATAATTTGGCTGCCGCGCCTTCCTCGGCGGTCAGCTCTTTCTTGTAATGGCGGTTCAATGCCCAATCCAGATGCGCCCAGCCGACCTGAAGCTTTGACTTGATGTCTGCCAACACGAAGCGGGTGTTTTGGAAATCGAGCAACGGCTTGCCGAACACAATGCGCTCGCGGCAAAATGCCACGGTCTCGTCAAATGCCTTTTGTGTGCTGGCCATGGAGGACACCGCAATCGAGAGCCGTTCCTGCGGCAATTCGCTCATCAGATAGATGAAGCCCTTGCCCTCTTCGCCAAGGCAATTGGTCATGGGCACGCGGACATCTTCGAAGAACAGTTCAGAGGTGTCGGCCTCATCCATGCCGATCTTGTCGAGGTTGCGGCCGCGCTTGAAACCTTCACGGTCGGCTTCGACGAGCACGATCGACATGCCCTTATAGGCGGGCTGGATTTCGGTGTCGGTCTTGACGCAGACGAGGATCAAGTCCGCATTCTGGCCGTTGGTGATGTAGGTTTTGCTGCCATTGATGACATAATGATTGCCATCTTTCTTGGCCGTCGTCTTCATGCCCTGAAGGTCGCTGCCGGTGCCGGGCTCCGTCATGGCGATCGCGGTAATGACCTCGCCGGAGATCATTTTGGGCAGCCAATGCTTCTTCTGCTCTTCGCTGCCATAGCTGGTGATGTAGTTGACGACGATGTCAGACTGCAGCGAGAAGCCAGTGGCTACGCCGCCATAATAAGCCGATTCCTCGTCCACGATCGCGTTGTAGCCGAAATCGAGACCAAGGCCGCCATATTCAACGGGCGCTGTCGGGCACAGCATGCCGACTTCGCCCGCCTTGGGCCAGATCGATTTGGGGACGATGCCGTCTTCCTGCCACTGCTTGGCGTGCGGGGCGACTTCCTTTTGCAGGAACTGACGCACCGATTGGCGGAACGCCTCATGGTCTTCGTTATAGGCGGTGCGTGGAATGGTATCGAGTGACATGTGAAATCCCCTGCAAAAATATCCTGCGGTTATGGGCTATCAATGGCAGCAACGTGACGCGGACGTCAAGCCGAATTTAATCGTTTGATTAAACAGGCTCACCGGCTTCGCGTGCACGTTCAACGATCGTGCGCTCTGCCTTGGGTACGCTGCGGTAAGCGGCGATCAGCAAACCCAATGCGATGGGTGCAACTGCCACGAGCGACAGGATGCCGACCCGCAGATTACCAACCAGCTTGCCGTCGACCATATTTCCAGCGAGGTCGGAAATCTGCCCCACCATATAGGGTCCGAAGGACAATCCGACGAGCGTGGTGCCGAGGAAGAACGCGGCGGTTGCAGTACCTCGCATACGGGGCAAGACCAGATCCTGCGTTGTCGCTGCGGCTGCACCAAGCGCAGTTGCGCCAAGCATGCCAGCTAGGAAATTCATGGCATAGAACAAAGTCGCATTCTCGGTGGTGTACCCAATGCCGATAGGGATGATCGGCCCTAAAACGCCAAGAATGATCACCAGAATGCGGCCGGCCGGATTTTTGGTGCGCAGGAAATCTGCGACCCGCCCACCGATGATAACGCCCAGAAACCCGCTGATTGCGCCATTTGCGCCAAGAATGAACGCCAGTTGCTGCTTCGGCAGGCCAAGGACGGTTTCGGCGTAAGGTGCCGACCAGAATGCGAGCGCATAGGCCGCCAAAGCCACAAGGCCATAGCCAAGGGTCGTGCAAATGAACGCTGGCGTGCCCCAAATCAAACGAAAGGTCGCAGGGTCCTTCGCACGGAGCGTTGAGGCCCAGGA
>JANMJX010000122.1:0-6124 GCA_031371575.1 Sphingomonadales bacterium | reverse complement strand
ATGGTCCGCGAGGCCCCTGCGGCGGTCTACGAACTTGAACATGCTGGCGTGCCATTCTCGCGCAACGCCGACGGCACAATCTATCAGCGGCCTTTTGGCGGCCATATGCAGAATATGGGTGAAGGCCCTCCAGTGCAGCGTACAGCGGCTGCGGCTGACCGGACCGGGCATGCCATGTTGCACGCCTTGTATCAGCAGAGCCTGAAATATGATGCGGACTTCTTCA
This sequence comes from Sphingomonadales bacterium, assembly GCA_031371575.1. GTDB lineage: Bacteria > Pseudomonadota > Alphaproteobacteria > Sphingomonadales > Sphingomonadaceae > Sphingorhabdus_B. Next base: position 5,898 of record JANMJX010000122.1, on the reverse strand, counting down.
TCGAGTATTTTGCGCTCGACCTGATCATGGAGAATGGCGAATGCCGCGGCGTGATCGCCATGTGCATGGAGGATGGCAGCATCCACCGGTTCAAGAGCCATGCCGTGGTGCTGGCAACCGGCGGATATGGCCGCGCCTATTTCTCGGCGACATCTGCGCATACCTGCACGGGTGATGGCGGTGGTATGGTGCTGCGTGCTGGCCTGCCACTTCAGGATATGGAGTTTGTCCAGTTCCACCCCACCGGCATTTACGGTGCGGGCGTCCTGATCACTGAAGGCGCACGCGGCGAGGGCGGTTATCTGACCAACAGCGAAGGCGAGCGCTTCATGGAGCGATATGCGCCATCGGCCAAGGACCTTGCCTCACGCGACGTCGTCAGCCGGTCCATGGCGCTTGAAATGCGTGAAGGCCGCGGCGTTGGCCCGCACAAGGATCATATCTACCTGCACCTCGATCATATCGACCCCGCAGTATTGGCCCAGCGTCTGCCCGGCATCACCGAAAGCGGCAAGATTTTCGCAGGCGTTGACCTCACACGGCAGCCATTGCCAGTGACGCCAACGGTCCATTACAATATGGGCGGTATTCCCTGCAATTATCACGGGCAGGTCGTCACCAAGGTTGGCGATGATCCTGAAGTGATTGTCCCAGGACTATATTCCGTTGGCGAGGCCGCGTGCGTTTCGGTGCATGGCGCAAACCGTCTGGGCTCGAACTCGCTCATTGACCTTGTGGTCTTTGGACGCGCAACGGGTCTCCACCTGAAGTCATCGCTGACGCCCGGTGCGCCGCACAAGGCATTGCCTGCCGATGCCGCCGATCTGTCGCTTGCGCGTCTCGACAAGTTCCGCAATGCCAAGGGCGGCACGCCAACGGCTCAAATCCGTCTGCAAATGCAGCGCACGATGCAGAAGCATGCGGCCGTGTTCCGCGATACGGCGTTGCTGGCAGAAGGCGTTACCGAGATGCAGAAGGTCAACAAGCTGATGGCCGATGTGCATGTCACTGACCGGAGCCTGATCTGGAATACCGATCTGATCGAAACGCTTGAGCTCGACAATCTCATGGCGCAGGCTGTGTGCACGATCGAAAGCGCCAACAACCGCAAGGAAAGCCGCGGCGCACATGCGCATGAGGATTTCCCCGAGCGGGATGACGCCAACTGGATGAAGCACACAGCTTCCTGGTTTGACGGCTGGGGCGGTTCAGGCGGCGGCGTGAAAATCGACTACCGCCCGGTCCATGATTATACGCTGACCGACGAAGCGGAATATATCAAACCAAAGCCACGCGTTTACTGATAGCCTCGCACGTCGAAATATCGAAAATACGTCGCCCCAGCGAAGGCTGGGGCCCGTTACGCCTTTCGACAAAGAAGTCGGGTAACGTGTTACGGACAGACGGAATAGGCCCCAGCCTTCGCTGGGGCGACGGTCTTGACCAATAAAACTCCGTTTACCGGTTCAGGTTCTGATACAAGTCTAGCCAGTCGGGGTTTGTCCGGCTGATTAACTCTGTCTTCCATCTCCGCTTCCAAGCCTTGATCGCCTTCTCTCGGCGGATCGCTTCGCCAATGTCTTCAAACACCTCATAGTAGACCAAAATCTTACAGCGATACTTACGGCAAAATTCTGAACCGAGGTCGTTCTTATGCTCCCAAACCCGGCGATGGAGGTTTGCCGTCACGCCGATATAGAGGGTCCCGTGCGGGCCACTGGCCATAATGTAAACATAGCCGCCTTTCACCATCAAAGAACCTCCACCGTCGCACCAGCGAACGCTGGTGCCTATCTCGGTTTTAGTTTAAATATCTGATATTACAGTGTAAATTTTTAGGCATGATGGGCCGCAGCCTTCGCTGGGGCGACGGGTTGATTTGCAGCGAAAACGGAGGCTGTAATGTCCAGGCTCCGTTTCCGTTTTGCATGATCGAAGACGGAGCAGGCGACGATGATTTCGTCGGCTTGCGTGCGCGCGGCAAAGGCGTTGACGGCCGATGTCACGGTTTCGGCATCGCCAATGGCGCTCGCCGACAACACATCCGTTAAAGCCGCGGCAAATTGTGGCGGCAATGACGCGACATAGCCTTCCACCGGTGGCGGCAGTTGCCGCGGATTGCCGGTGCGCAAGGCAACGAAGCTTTGCATCAAAGAGCTGGCGAGAAATTCGCCCTCCGCATCTGAATCAGCGGCAATGATGTTGAATGCAGCCATCGCATGCGGTGCATCGAGAATGGCACTTGGGCGGAAATGGCTGCGATAGATGTGCAAGGCCTCGTCAAGCATCTGCGGGGCAAAGTGGCTTGCGAAGGCAAAGGGGAGGCCAAGAGCCGCAGCGACCTGGGCTCCGTACAGGCTGCTTCCCAGAATATATATCTGCACATTTGCGCCCGCGCCAGGTGTCGCGACGATGCCGGTTTGGCCATCATCGGCGAAATAGCTCTGCAACTCCATCACATCGCGCGGGAAGGCATTGGGGTCGCTATCAAGCGTCCGCCGGATGGCTGCGGCGACGCGCTGGTCACTGCCCGGTGCGCGGCCAAGGCCCAAGTCAATGCGGCCCGGATAGAGCGCATCCAACGTGCCGAATTGTTCTGCAATCACCAAAGGCGAATGATTGGGCAACATGATTCCGCCCGAACCCACGCGGATGGACGTCGTCGCTGCCGCAATATGCCCAATGACGACACTGGTCGCGGCGCTGGCGATTCCGCGCATGCCATGATGTTCGGCAACCCAGTATCGATTGAAGCCAAGGCTTTCTGCGTGCGCGGCAAGATCAGCTGCATTTGCCAAAGCCGAGGAAACATTGCCACCTTCGACAACGGGAACGAGATCAAGAAATGAATATGCGGTCATGATAGATAGATGGTGTCCCATGGCGTTAAAACCAAGCGCAATCGACTAATCCCCCGATGGCGTGCGATGTTATTACCCTTCGCGCTAGCAGGCGGCGATGGGCAGCGTTTCGTCAGCCGCGTGCGTTTTGGGCTTTGCAACGAAGGCGATTGGATTTGGAAAGTCACACTAAGGTCTCACCTAAAACGATGCCGCCGGGGGTCAGGTGACAGCTAGAATTTGGCCGCGCCGGGATAAAACTTTTCCCTTGCCCGATACATGGTCTCAACGCTGAGAAAGAGCAGAACCTGCATCGGGCAGGCGCAGCGAATCTCTCAAATGAAATCCTACATTGCAAGCGATGATTGATGGCGGGTCGCGAACGCTAAACCATCCTAAACCATCCCAATCGACTATTGTGATACCGCATGCCATATGCGCGCGTGTGCTGACCAACCTATATATTCCTTTTCTTGTGACCACCTTGCTGATCGAGTTGACGCCGGGGCCAAACATGGCGTGGCTGGCGTTGACGAGCGCGAGCCAAGGCAGAAGGTCGGGTTTCGCAGCAGTGGCAGGGATTGCGCTTGGCCTAGCGATCCTTGCGGCTGCATCGGCGGTAGGGTTGGCGGAACTGGCGACGATGGTCCCGGCGGCGTTTCATCTGCTTCGTTTCGCGGGTGTTGCTTATCTATTATGGTTGGCTTGGAAAACATGGATAGGGGAAGAGGATCGTCAATCCCATGTCGTTGCCATTAATGCAATTTGGGCTTGGTTCCGTCAAGGCCTGTTGTTGAACCTGCTCAATCCGAAGGCTGCCGTGTTTTTCATTGTCGTATTGCCAGCTTATGTCCGACAGGACGCGCCGACTGCACCGCAAATGGCTCTGCTATCGGGAAGCTATGTGGCGATTGCGACGGTGGTACATCTGGCTATTGTTGCGCTCGCCGCGCAGGCACATGGCTGGATAACCGTCGGGAACAGGGCCCACATGGTCCGGCGGGTGTTCGCGGTTTTGTTGGCGGCAATTGCCATCTGGTTCTTGCTCAGCTCACAATAGCCCGCGCGTGAATCGCGCCATGTCGCTATCGCCAGCGGAGCATTGACCGATCAAGCTGCGACACGGACTTGACCCCCATCAGGCGCATATCGCGGTCAATTTCATCGCGCAGTTTGCCGATGATGCGTTCAACGCCGGGTTGGCCAGCGGCGGCCAGGGCATATAGATATAGCCGCCCGCCAGAACAGGCAGTCGCGCCCGCAGCGATGGCTTTGAGGACATGGCTTCCGCGCTGAACGCCGCCGTCGCAGATGATATCGATCTTGCCGCCGACTGCATCGGCAATTTCGGAGATCTGGTCGAAGGGCGAGCGTGATCCGTCAAGCTGGCGTCCGCCATGGTTGGACACCATGATCGCGGTTGCGCCGATGTCGACCGCGCGCTTTGCATCGTCTACTGACATGATGCCCTTCAAACAAAACTGGCCGCCCCAATCCGACCTGACCTTCTCGGCCATTTTCCAGTTCATCGATGTGTCGAGCATGGTGTTGAAATATTCCGCGACCGAGACAGCGACATTTGTGCCCGCGTCGACATGCGTTTGCAGATTCGGCAACGCGAATTTTTCGCGGAACATGTAGTTGAGCGCCCACATCGGGTGGATGGCGTAGCTCAGGACAGATGCTGGTGTAAAACGGGGTGGCGAGGTGAATCCGCTGCGCTGGCAGCGCTCGCGGTTGCCCGAGACGATGGTATCGACGGTCAGGGCAATGGCATTGAACTTTGCTGCCTTGCAGCGTTCGATCATCGACACGTTCAGACCCTTGTCCTTGTGGATGTAAAGCTGGAACAGCTTGGGCGTTTTGATGGTCCGTCCAACTTCTTCGATGCTGACGGTCGCCAGCGAGGAAATGCCGAACCATGTGTTGAACTGTTGCGCGACCGCCGCGACTGCGCGTTCGCCTTGCCAATGGAACAGGCGTTGCAGGGCGGTAGGCGACAGCATCAGCGGCATGTCGATGCGCTGCCCCATCACCGTCACACCGATGTCAATTTCTGACACCCCGGCCAGCACATTGGGTACAAGGTCGCAGTCGTCATAAGCCGCGCTGTTGCGCATCTTGGTCCGTTCATCGTCAGCAGCGCCGTCGATGTAATCAAATATGGGCGAGGGCAGCCGCGCCTTCGCCAGACTACGAAAATCGGCTACATTATGACAGTCATTCAAACGCATGCAGGGCTTATGACAGACCTTGCAGATAATTGCATGCATTTGGATTCTTGGCCTTGATGCCGCGTTGCAGGGCTTCCATGCGCTGCGCAGACGTACCATGGGTGAACATGCTTTCCACCGGCGCGCGTCCAGCTTGTTTCATCAGCGTATCGTCACCGATAGCATTTGCTGCGCGCATGCCTTCCTCGATATCGCCCGGTTCGATCCGGTCGGCATTTATCCCCGCCCAAACACCGGCAAAACAATCGGCCTGCAACTCCATACCGACCTGAAGCTTGTTGCCATCGGCTTCGCTTGACCGGGCCTGAAGCGTACGCACATGATCGGCAATACCGGCAAGGTTCTGGATGTGATGCCCGACCTCATGCGCGACGACATAGGCATATGCAAAGTCACCGCCAGCGCCCATCTGCTTTTCCATTTGGTCAAAGAAGCTCGTGTCGAGATAAATGCCTTGATCGGATGGGCAATAAAATGGGCCCATTGCAGATTGTGCCGCGCCGCAGCCCGACTGACCACCGCCCTGATAGAAATTGAGCGTCGCTGGGCGGTAATTCTGGATCAGCTGCGACCAGGTGTTCTCGGTAGACTTCAAGACGCGGCAAGCGAACAATTCGGCCTGCGTATCGCACGCGACGTTCGCACCATTTTGCTGCTGGCTGATTTGTGGGGCGACACCACTGCTGCCAGAACCCAACATGCCGCTCGACATCACAAAATAGCCGACGACGCCTATGACGAGCAATGTGCCACAACCTAATTTGCGCCCAAGCAACATAGGCAGCAGACTGAACAAAAGCCCGAACATGCCACCACCGCCACCG
>JANMJX010000110.1:0-24297 GCA_031371575.1 Sphingomonadales bacterium | reverse complement strand
CGGAAATGCACGTCCGAACCAAGCAGGTGCAGAGTAACGGATTAACATGAGCCGTGCCGCAACCTACAGGCTACATCGTATGCTAAATGATCGAACGATCATTTGTTAACTAAACCCTATCCTGTTTAAAGTAAGCACATGCAGATCGTCGGGTGGGGCGCAATTGCCTCTGCATCGTGAGGGAGCGAGTACGCTGACCGAAATTTCGTTCAACAAGGTTACCCAATCGGAGGTTGCGCAATCCTCCGAATTTCGGCCTGCACTTGTATCGCACAACATCATGTTTCTGGGTGCGGCAATCATCGGGTTGCTGCCAGTTTGGATGGTATTGCTGCCGCTAGATATCACCAGCCACCCGGAAGGCTGGCAGGTTTTTCTGCGTGCAAATTCCTTTGCCGTGCCAGTCATCCAATTGATCTTCGTTCTCATCGCAATGGGTAGAATATTTTCGCCAGTTCGCGCCCTAAAACAACTCCCCACAATCTCGCGCGCAGCGCTGTTGGCATGGTTGTGCATCGCATCGTTCATAACGTTCCAAACCGGAAACGATTTTCTGCCCGGTGCCATAGGCTTTTTCAAACTTATGCTTGCTGGCTTGTTTTTTCTTGCGCTCGTTGACGTGCGAAAAGTGCTTGGAGAACAGTTTTTGCGTACAACATGGATATCAATAGGGTGCGGTGCTTCATTGTATATCTTGATATGGGCGTTTCATATTTTCACGAATAGTCCGCAGGGTGACGATTGGATTTCAAGAATTCCGGGTGTGAACAATGTCCGGCATTTGGGACAATTTGCATTTGCCTTGGTTACCGCAGGCCTGTTCGCTCTAATAGCTTATCGCGGTAGCTCCAACACGTGGTTGCGCTGGGCTTTGCCGGTTTTCTTTGGCTCGGCTGGGCTTGGGCTAGCGTTATGGACGGGATCCCGCGGCCCTTTATTGGCTGCACTTGTAGCTATATTTGCAACATTCTGTATTTCGACCGATAATCGCAAAATCATATTAGCTTTTTTCATATCATCCACGATTGCGGCAACCGCGGTCGTTGCGCCACTGCCAATTCCGCACCCGGCATATGGAATAGCGCAGGCAACTGGATTGGCCGATGTGAAGGCAGAGGGTGACCCAAGTTCAGGCAGGACAGTGTTGTGGAAGGGAACCATTGCAAAGATAAGTGAAAGGCCCGTTCTTGGCTGGGGTGTTAATCAATTTGGCAAATTTGGAACAGCGAACGCGGACGAATTTTTGCATCCGCACAATTTCCCGCTCCAGCTTTTATTTTCAGGCGGGATTGTGTCCGTTCTGCTTGTCTTCTTGATGTTCGCGCCTGCATTGCGCAAGTGGAGATGGCCGTATAGTGCGGGACCAAGCGCCGCTGGCGTTGGCGGCATTGTTGGCATGCTCGTCTATTCGCTGTATGATGGTACGCTATATTTCAGCTACCCGACAATGTTATTTCTGCTGTGCATTGCATCAAGTATAGCGCCAGGCGTAACAAACACCCGGCCCGACATACAGGATTAACGCCGACAATAACAGTATCGCTGGCAAGTCGACAAAACTAGCCGACAGCTTGTACAGCCTCGATAACGTCTTGCGCGTCTTGGTCCGCCAATACCCGCTTGCGCCACGTGGCCAACGCCTGCCCTACAACTTGATCCATGTTGTAGTACTTATAAGTCGCGAGCCGACCAACGAATAATGTATGGGCTTCAGCTGAGGCAAGTGCTTCGTAACGCTTATACAATATCTGATTTTCCGGACGTGGAATCGGGTAATAAGGATCTCCCTCAGCTGCGGGATATTCTGTCGTAATGCTTGTGACTGCACCCATATCGCCCGTGAAATGCTTGTATTCGGTGATCCGGGTATAAGGCGTCTGTTCATCAGGATAATTAACCGTAGCGACTGGCTGATATTGTTCCTGTTCGACCACAGCATGTTCGAACCGCAATGACCGATAAGGCAAGGCACCATAGCAAAAGCCAAAATATTCATCGACTGGACCGGTATAGACAAGCCGGTCAAACGAATAACTGTCACGTATATCCGCAAAATCGATTCCCGTGGTCACATCAATCTTGGGATGATCCAGCATGTTTTCAAACATCTTCGTATAGCCATCTGCCGGGATCGCCTGGAACTTGTCCGTGAAATAGCGGTCGTCAACATTCGTGCGTGTCGGCACCCGCGCCGTCACAGATTTGTCCAACTCGCTTGGGTCAAGCCCCCACTGCTTTCTTGTATAGCCGCGGAAAAATTTCTCATATAATTCGCGGCCGATCGCCGAGACTACGACATCCTCTGAAGTTTCAATAGTCTCAACCGGCTCCGCACGTGCCGCAAGCCAGGACTCGGCTTCCGCATCGGTTGCAAGTTCCAGGCCGTACAAGGTGTTAATCGTTGTTCGATTTATCGGGATGGGCACCAAAACGCCGTCAACTTGTGCCAACACACGATGCTCATATTTGTGCCATTTTGTAAACCGCGACAAATATTCAAATACGTCGGCCGAATTGGTGTGAAAGATATGGGGGCCGTATTTGTGGTATAATTGGCCCACCGCGTTGCGTTCATCAAAGGCATTGCCTGCGATATGCGGACGCCTGTCGACAACAAGCACATTGTAGCCCGAACCCGCGGCAAGGCGCTCCGCCATGACCGACCCTGCAAAGCCTGCACCAACCACGACCCAGTCATAATGCTTTTTCGCAGGGGCTGGCCAGGCAGAGGGTGCCGAAATTGGATATACCCGCCGGTCCGGCCCATGCGCTTCGGTAATCAGGGCCGCCATCTCGGCCTGCGTATTGTCCCAGCTGGAGGCTGCGATCATGGCGTCGGCGACTTTCATACCCTCGCCTGTCTTTGCATAGACCAGCGCCGTTTCACATGCTGCGATAAAATCGTCGGGTAGCGACGCGATACACACCCTTGGGCAAGTGCCATAGCCAGCTTCTACGTCCTTGATCGGCGTGGACACGACAACCTTACCACCCGCGAGATACTCAGGCGTTTTCGTCGGGCTGATGAACCGCGTGGATTCATTAATGGCGAAGGGCATCAGCGCGACGTCCCAACCCGCCATATAGTGTGGCAGCTCATCATAGCCCTTTCCGCCGAGCCAGTGGATATTCGGCTGACGAGGCAAGTCGTCTTCCGATATCTTCACGACTGGACCAATCATCACGATGTTCCAGTCCGGGCGGGCGGTTGCAATCTGGGCAACCAGATCAAGATCGATGCGTTCGTCGATGACGCCATAATAGCCCAAGCGTGGAAAACCGATCCCAGCCTGATCGGCAGGATCTACGGCATGCTCCCTCGCCGCCTTGAAGTGCGCCACGTCAACGCTGGATGGAAAGCAGTGCACGGCGTGATGCCTGCCACGCTTTGCTTCGTATAGGCTTTTGCCGCCCGTGAAAACCAGATCAGCGGTCTCGATTAATTCCGCCTCCCGCTCCAGCAATTCCGGCGGCGCAAAACGGAACGCGCTCAACTCGTCCATACAGTCATAGACAACGGTCGATGCAGTCAGGTGGCGAGAAAAGGGCAGCATCATTGGGGTATAATACCAACGCACGAGAGAGCTATTTGCCGACAGTTCAAGCGATCCCAGCAGTCCGCGTAGCGCAATTTCCTGCTGCTGCGGTGATAAGCCCTCAGGCAAAATGGGTGTTGCGATACTCACGCCGGTTACATTGCAATCAGTAAGTTCCAGATGAGGTTCGCTATCCAGTGTGAAATTGGGTTCTTCCCAATAAATAACCTTATATGTTTTGGCAAAACGCGACATTAAATGTTGTGGACGTTGAAATACAAAGTTCCAACGCAGATGACTAAAGCACAATAGAGTTGGCTTTAATTTTATCTGTACTCTTTCTCCATCTGTCACGTCCATTAACATACTATTTATCCTGCGTTCACGTTAACAATGAAACTAATGCATGTCGCGATGGTTCCAACAATTCTCGACGAGTTGAGGAAAATGAGATGGAAATGTGGGCCGGTTTTGAATGTACGTTAAATCGCGTTGGCGATCGTTATCAGGACCAATTGTTGCCGGAGGAACGCGAGATGCGGAAAGCCTGCCTGCGCGCTCTCCCCGCATTGGGCATCACGGCCTTTCGGTATCGTGTGGCTTGGGAAGATGTTTCAACTCCCTGGGACTGGGTGACTGAAGACATCAATTTCCTGACCGAAAACGGCATTAACCCCATCGTTGGATTGATGCATCATGGCAGTGGCACACAAGAAACAAGCCTTGTTGCAGATAACTTTGCTGAAGGTCTGTGCGCTCATGCATCCGACATTGCGCGCGCGCTTCCGGCAATAGAATATTGCACGCCAATCAATGAACCGCTTACCACTGCACGTTTTTCAACGCTTTACGGGCATTGGTATCCGCATGAACGTAGCGACACCGCCTTTTGGCTCGCACTCTTAAACCAGACTGATGCGACAATTGGCGCGATGCGCGCAATTCGCGCGGTTAATCCTGCTGCAAAACTGGTTCAGACGGAAGACATTGGTACGACATACGCAACCGCAACGCTTTCAGATCAAGCTGCGCATGACAATCAAAGGCGCTGGATGACATGGGATCTTCTGTGCGGAATGGTGGTGCCCGGCCATCCGTTTTACAATCGACTTTGCGCCCTTGGCTTTCAGGAACGGCTTGACCGGATAGCTGCCGCCCCCTGCCCCCCAGACATTATTGGCGTAAACCATTATGTCACAAGCGACCGATTCCTCGATCATCGCACAGGCCGATATCCCAAAGCCAGTATTGGTGGAAACCACGCGCAGCGATATGCCGATATAGAAGCCGTACGCGTGTTGGCCGCTCCACCCAATGGCATTAAAAATGCCTTGTCAGAGGCTTGGGACAGATACCAGATACCCGTTGCGCTAACCGAATGCCACAATGGTTGCACCCGCGAGGAGCAGATGCGCTGGGTTCGGGATGCGTGGGATAGCGGGGTGCAGTTGAACGCCGCGAACAAAACCGTTACGGCTGTAACTATCTGGAGCTTGATGGGCGCGCGGGGCTGGTCAAGTTTGTTGACGAAACCCCTGGATGATTATGAAAGCGGCGTTTTTGATCCTCGAGGGCAGACGTTACGGCCGACAGGCCTCGCTGACACAATTACGGCGCTCACCCAATCACGCGCCTTGCCAGCAGCAATGGCCGGGCCAGGCTGGTGGCAACGCGAGGATAGACTAGAATATCCGCCGGTACCAATCGCACGCAGAGTCGTGCGATCCCAATATTCGGTCCAAAGCGCACCGCTGTTGATCATTGGAAATAGTGGAACGCTTGGTCAGGCATTGGCACTCGCGGCCAGAAATCGTGGTCTGCGTGTGACCACAACATCCAGAGCCGACATGCCTCTTCACGACCCGGCACGTATCCGTGAAACGCTGATCCGTCATCGACCGTGGGCAGTCATCAACGCAACGGGGTGGGTTAAGGTTGACCAGGCTGAAACAGATATTGATCTGTGCCTTGAAGCCAATACCGATGGCGCCCTCGCAATTGCAATTTGCTGCGAGGAGCTTGGCCTTCTTAATGTGCATTTTTCAAGCGATCTGGTGTTTGATGGCGAAAGCGAGGTTGCTTATGCAGAAGGCGCAAACTTGAACCCACTCAACATTTATGGTGAGAGTAAAGCGAAAGCCGATGCGGTATTGTTGCAGTTGGCGATGCCGTTAGTCATTCGCACTGCGGCGTTCTTTTCACCCTTTGATACACATAATTTCGCACATCATCTCGTCGCAACATTACGCCGGGGCGAGACGTTTCTGGCATCCTCCGAACATGAAATATCGCCGACTTACGTACCGCATTTGGCGAACGCCGTACTCGACCTGACGATCGATGGCGCCCGCGGTCTCTGGCATATAAGCAACGGAGAGATGTTAAGCTGGCATGCATTTGCGCATGAACTGAGTGCCATATGTCGCCTCAATATGCGTCATATCGGGTCGGCATCGCCTGACGAGCTTGGGTGGGTAGCAACGCGCCCCCGGCGTTCCGGCCTGCACTCACTTCATGGTCAGATTGCGCCTAAGCTTGGACATGCGTTGGATGCTTATGTCAGCAATATTGCGGCATAGATACGTTCGGCGAGGGTCAGCATTCAACTAAAACTTTGTCATTTTTCTAGGTTTGTTAACCCGCGCGTTTGCTCCTGATGGCATTCATTTATTGTCCCGTTTCGGGAATATCGAGGCTAACGGCGGGCACTTCATCGTGGCCGAATTATCATAAAAAACATGGAAACATAGGATGTTATAGCCTCTTTTGAATGTAACATCCGTCTGCCGGAAAAATGGCGATATTTCAAACGCATCTGATATGGTTTGAACACTCGATAGCCAACAGCCTTTTAACCATTCCTTGAGGTTCTCAGGCTAGCGCATGACCATGCAAGCGCGCATTGTCATTGTGGATGATCGGTCAACCAATCTTCGCGTTTACGCGCAGTATGTTGCCATGATGGGTCCTGAGTTTTCTGCGAAGTGTTTTCACAGCGCTATAAATGCGTTGAAGTGGCTTGAAACCGAACCTGCCGACCTCCTAATCGTTGATTACCGCATGCCGGAAATGAATGGTGCGGAATTCATAAGCAAGATCCGGTCGCGCACGATTGGTGCCCATATCCCCGCCATCATCATAACGGCCAGGCAGGATCGGGAATGCCGGATTACCGCGCTTGATGCTGGTGCGACGGACTTTCTACAAACGCCTGTCACGCACATCGAGTTTAGAGACCGTGCACTGTTGCTGCTGAGCCAACATTATCGGCAACGCGAACTCAATCAGTCGCTTGAAGTCAATCGCGTCAATAACGATCCAAATGTTGAGGATAAAAGCGGCAAGTCGATGCTCGAGCAGATTATCGACACCACGCCAATTCTTATCAATGCCACTGATCGGAATGGCAAGTTTCTGTTCTTGAATTCGTATCAGGCAGCGTTGTTTGGGCGCGACCCCAATGAACTGGTCGGCAAACCCATTGCCGAAATTATGGAAGCAGATCTCGTCGAACGCGAAATGCGCCGCAACGCAATCATACTGGAAACTGGCGTCAACATTCCAAACTTTGAGGAGAAGTTCGTCAGTAAGGGCGTCGAGCTAATTTTTCACTGCAACAAAACGCCACTTTTAAATAAAGATAATCAGGCCATCGGCATATTGACGACTGGCCTGGATATCACAGCACGCAAATTTGCCGAGCAGCATCGCACGCATTTGGCACTCCACGATATGCTGACTGGTTTGCCAAACCGCACCTTGTTGGCTCAACGGATGCGTACGGCGATTGACGACAGCCATTCCAACAAACGCGGCGCGGCACTTTTGCTGCTCGATCTTGATCGATTTAAGGTCATCAATGATACACGCGGTCACCAAACAGGTGATGTCCTGTTGCGGCAAGTTGCTGAACGCCTCACAGCAGCTTTGGACCATAATGGCTTTGCAGCACGCATCGGTGGCGATGAGTTTGCCATCGTGCTCCAAAATTTGGAAGACAGCAGCTCGGTTGCCGCGAGTTGCGCACGCTTGCTTGCAAAAATTGGCGAGCCTTACACGATTGACGGCGTCGAACAGCTTATTGGTGCAAGCATCGGTATTGCGCTGATCCCGGAAGATGGCACATCGCCGGATGAGCTGCTTCGCTTGGCTGACCTTGCCATGTACGAAGCCAAATCCTCCGGACGAAATTGCTTTTGCTTTTTCTCACCCCAGATGAACCATATTGCGCAAATGAACGCAGGGATTGAAGCGGATTTGCGCGAAGCGTTGCACAACGATCAGTTCTTTTTGGAATATCAGCCGATTGTAGACACAAATACGGGTGATTATGTCGGACTAGAGGCATTGGTTCGGTGGAACCACCCAGTGAGGGGGCGACTGGTACCTGCGGATTTTATAAAGGTTGCTAATGACTCCGGCCTGATTGGTCGTATCGGTGCGTGGGTTGTGGAAGCCGTTTGCAAACAGATCGCAGAGTTCAAACAGCAAGGCGTCGATCTTCCCCATATTGCTGTAAATGTGTCCCCCAAGCAGTTCCAATACGCGGCCATGTGCGATGATATTCTTGATCTCGTTGCCAGATACGACGTGCCGCGCGGAAAGCTGGCGATTGAAATCACCGAAGAGCTGTTGATTGACAACAACCAGAAAGTGCATGAGCAACTGGCCACCCTGCGGGCAGGCGGCATACAGATTTCGATTGACGATTTTGGGACTGGCTATTCATCACTTCAGTATCTCAGAGATTTGCCTGCCACGCGGCTCAAGATCGACCAGACGTTCATCTCGCGTATCGAAACATCAGCAACCGACCGGGCAATTATTTCAACGATCGCGCATTTGGCGCATGCGCTTGATATGCGCGTGGTTGCCGAAGGGGTTGAAACCGAAGCGCAATTCGCTTTGTTGCGTGCATCAGGATGTGACGAAGTTCAGGGTTTCCTGATAGGCCGCCCCTTATCCGTCCAGGATCTCCGCAAATTGTTTAGCAGCGGGCGGGCGCAGTTCCGACTGGCTATAAAATGAAGCAACTGTGGCGCACATTCAGGGGTGACCCGGCTTCAGAACAGCCGATGCATTCCAGTCGGATCATGCTTGCCATCCTGTTGGGCGGTGCATCCTATTTGCTTGGTCATGACTTGGCCATCTTATCAGCATTCTTTTCCTATTTTGCTTTCAATATGGCGCTCTTTATCATGTACCGGCAAGGTATATGGAGAAAAGAAAGACGTTGGCTAGCGGCCACTATATTTGATGCAATTCTGGCTTATTGCGTGATGCATCATGCTCCGGAGCAGATGGCCGTTTTTTACCCGGTATTGCTGTGGATGATATTGAGCAATGGTTTTCGCTTCGGGATTAACTGGCTTCTTGGCACTGCAATATTGTCCACATTAAGCTTCGGTGCTGTGGTCGTTTCAACGACATATTGGCATCAAAATCTGACCTTAGGCCTCGTCCTGACGATAGCATTGCTCGCTATCCCTGCATATTGTTCGACACTCATCCGGAACATTTCCGACGCGAAAGAGGAAGCAGATTTGGCAAGCAAGGCCAAAAGCTTTTTTCTTGCCAGTGTAAGCCACGAATTGAGAACGCCGCTGAATGCGATCATTGGCTACGGAAATCATCTGCGTCATTCGAATATGCCACGCGGCCAAAAGGATATGGTTGAAGCGAGCGTTTTGGCTGGCGAACATCTTCTCCATCTGATCGAGCAACTTATCGATGTTGCAAAGGCTGGCACTGGTAAGACTGAAGTCAAGCATTCGGTCTTTCGTCCGACCGATCTACTAACCGAAATTCGCGACATCATGACCGTGCGGGTGGAAGAGAAGGGTTTAAAACTCCACCTTCAGGCCGAGCCAATGAGCGACAATTTGGTTGACGGACCGGTAAGCGTCATTCGAAACATATTGCTAAATTTGGTTGGCAACGCAGCAAAATTTACAGAAGCGGGCTCAATCACGATAAGTTGCGGCAAAGCCATTCGTAACAACCAAAGTGCTTTGTGGTTTGCGGTATCCGACACAGGCATCGGAATAGCAGACTCAGCGAAAGAGCGTATTTTTCAGCCATTCCAACAAGCCGACGAAACCGTCATGAACCGTTTTGGCGGCACTGGCCTTGGATTATCTATATGCAAGCAGTTAGCCGAACAGGTTGACGGCACCATTACGGTTGAAAGCCAACTCGGCCAAGGAAGCACTTTCCGGATAGACGTTCCGTTGGAGTATATCCAAGAGCCTGCCCCGCGCATCGAGCTTTCGAGTGGATTCCCAATCAACATCCTTGCCATTGGGCCGATCAACGCCGACTTTTTATTACATGTGCAAACTTTAGAAACATCGAGTGTTCGCCATATAAGCTGCACCGCTGGAAACGCAGTAATCGATTCCCTTGACGGATTGGATCTGAAGCAATTCCAGATCGCACTTATTGCGGAGACCCTAGCCCATAGCATCGCACCTGAAGGCCATATATGGGATATTCTTGCTGAAGCTGACGTTGCACCTATTCTTGTGTCCGAACAGGAAGTGGCTGGGCTGGCGCGCATTAAGCAGACACCAGTCTATACCACGAACCTTTGGCCATCTGCGCAGTTGGTAGAAATTCATAGCGCTATAAATATTGGCCGCGCGTTTGCGCGCCGAATGCGCATATCCAAGGTCGAGTTCGCCGACGACCTCAAAACTTATACGCCCAAGCGGATTCTGGTTGCTGATGACAACCGGACTAACCGAAACGTCCTGGCGGCAATCCTCGAAGCAGCCGGCCATTCTGTAACAATGGCGACAGATGGTGACGAAGCGCTCATCGAGTTGCAAAAAGGCGATACAGATATTCTATTACTTGACGTCAACATGCCCCGTTTGAACGGCATTGACGCGTGCATGAGGTGGCGGGAAACTGAAGGCAGCCGCAGCCGCTTACCAATAATCGGTGTTACCGCCGACGCAACATCGGAAACGGAAATGAAGTGCCTTGATGCTGGCATGGATTTACGGATCACGAAGCCGGTCGACGCCCAGTTGCTATTGTCGACAATAGAAACATATTGCGTAGAGATACCAAACCAACGCAGTCAACAGGTCGACCAACGTCCTGAAGCTAACCAAAGGGCCATGCCCAGTTTGCACGACAACTCACATCAAAGTGACCCGATTGATCGCGCACAGATTCGATATCTTCATTCAATAGGCGATCAAGCGTTCGTTGATTCGATGATCGACGGATTTCTGGAGGATATGGAGCAGACCATTGAACCATTACACACCGCCGTCAAATCTGCGAATGTTGCTGAATTCCGCTTTTGCGCACATGCGCTTAAAAGCTCGGGTAACAACATGGGTGCAACATCGCTGGCTCAATTATGCGGCAAGCTGGAAAAAATCAGTGACCTCGACTTTACGAAGCACCGGCTGATGTACCTTTCACAACTAGAGCACGAAATCGCACAGGCGATCGCTGCACTCAAAGACGATGCTTATACCAACAATTTTGTCGAAATGGCTGCAACTAACTAACGCATAAACTGTCAAACGCCAAACACCTCTTTTGCCTTATTTCCATCAATTATTTTGCAGAAAGTAAACAAGCGGCGTGAGCAATGTTGGGGCAACTTGGAGGGCATCCTTGAACAATCTACGTGCCTGTGAATCACCAACAACAACTACGTCATTGGCGAACACCTCGGGGTCATTGTAAAGACCGCGCCGGATCGCTTTCAAGTTGTACAGCGCAGCCATTTTTTGACCGTTTACGGTTCTGAAAATTACGACGTCATCCAATTTGGCAAATTCAGCGGTGCCCTTAGCCACGGCTACCGCGCGCATCAGCGTCATTTTGCCAATCACGGGATAAAGACCCGGTTCGCGCACCTGGCCGTCAATGGTTACAACCTGACTTACGGTTTCCTTGAGGTTCACAGTGACCTGCGGATCGCGTACATATTGTCCACGCAACCGGCTTTCAATCTCCTCCTCAAGTTCGCCGGGAGTCTTGCCGGCTGCTTCCATAATGCCTGCCAAGGGAAAAGATATGCGTCCGCCAGCATCCGTCTGGACTTCCTGCTTGCTGAGCTCCTCGATCCCGAAGACATCGATCGTCAACTTGTCAAATGGACCAATAAGATAGGGTCGATTTTGTTCAAACAGATCGAGCCGAGTGGGTTCCGGCAAAACGTCGCTTTCAACGATTTTTATATCTGACACACTACCCGCGCCGCCGAGTTGCGAGCTGCTGCATCCAGCCAAGGCGGATGACACAGCAAGGATTATAACCAGTTTACGCATAGGTGATTCCCAAAAACCATTCGAAATAGCTGCTAGCGAACGGGGAATTGTAAAGCCACCCCTTTTGCGTGAATATGAGCGCACCGGGAACGCAAATTCAAGTCGAAAGCTAAGCAAGTAAGTCGAGCGCTGTCAGAGATAGCCCCAACATACTCCCCACAGGCAAAATCCAAAATGCGACACAGCTGTAAAATCAGCGCCGAGCTAAGCTCACAACGCAAAGCGTGAAAATGGCGGAGAGATAGGGATTCGAACCCTAGGTACCGTCACCGGCACGCCGCATTTCGAGTGCGGTGCTTTCGACCACTCAGCCATCTCTCCGCAATTCAAAGGAACTGGTCATTGCCGCAAAAACGGCGCGTCCCCATGACAGAGCGGGGCCATTAACTGATGTTTTGCGCTTTGCCAAGCGACAAGGTTGATTTGTGTCGCTGAAGATATGATATTGCAAATATGACTAAGGAATTGCCCCTGCCCGACATAGCCGAAGCTGCGTTTTCTATAGGTGATGTTGTACGTCACCGGATATTTGATTTTCGCGGCGTTGTGTTCGATATTGATCCAGTCTTCGCCAACAGTGAGGAATGGTATGAGTCCATTCCCGAGTCAGTACGTCCCGCAAAAGAACAGCCATTCTACCATCTGTTCGCTGAAAATGCCGAGAGCAGCTATATCGCGTATGTCAGCCAGCAAAATTTATTGCCGGATCACAAACAAGGGCCGATTGATCACCCCGGAATCAATGCCGTCTTCGAAGGCTGGGATGGCGGGCAATATCAGCTGAAACGTTCTATGCGTCAGTGAGCCGACGGTGGCATCGCCGCTATCCATTCGCGCAATAAGCCAACGCCCTCGCGATGCACGGTTGATCTGCCAAGCTCGGGCATGGCAATGCCGGGGTCAGTGCTCTCCATGCGTCTGATCATGATGGATTCATCGGGCTTACCCGGCGCAATAACGAAATCGAGATCACCACTTGCACGGCCAGCTGCGACAGGCCGTTTTCCGATACCAAAAGCAGCCCGATCGCTCGCGGAACCGTCTAGGTAAAGGCCGCTGTTACTTGCAGAGCCCTGAGGCGCATGACAATGGCCACAATTTACCTTGAGATATTCACGGGCGCGTTGCTCCAGCGACCCGCTCTTCTCGTCATCCCACTGGGCAAATGGTTCGAGCCGCGCCAGATTCGGTAGCATTTTCGCCATACGTTCGCGGTCGCCTGACCTTGGAAACTGCATATTCTGCCACACGGGACCGATTGGCATAATCTCGTCAGCCGACACGTGGCATTGTTTGCATTGGTTTTTATTCGGGACGCCATAATTGATTGCGGTTTTATTGCCTTCATGTTCAAAAGTCACAGCTATGCGCGTACCGCCAACCCGCAAGTCGGCGTCCGTGCCGTCAGCGCGCCAGACATAAGGCAAAGCAACCCATCCCTGCTGCCGGTGCAAAAGTACGCGTGTTTCGATGACCTTCAGCGCGCCCGGGGCTGCGGGATAGCCGAAGCTTTTGATCAACGCGGTACCAACAGGGAAAACAAGTCGGCCATCGGGGCCAGCAGCCACATTTGCTCCGGGCGGCAAGTACATGAATCGCTGCTTGGTTGCATAATCGCTAAAAAGTGGGGTGCGAAGCTGATACGGAATAAGCAATGAGGAAGGCCGCCCAGCGCTTCCATCAAAAAAGCCGAAAGCTGACAATGTCGCAGGCAAAGCTGCACTTTCGATGACGTTTTCCGATGTTCCATTTGGTGCCGCGGAAGTCGCGACCGCGGCAGCAAAGCATGCCAGAAACGGAAGAACAAAGCGCATTAGCGGACGATGGCTTCCATCGATTCAGGCAGGATGATTGCGGGCAACGCGGCGGGGCGCGATGTCGACCGTGTAAGTGCCGTAGGTTGTGCCGTTGCTGTATCCGCCGTTACATCCTTTAGGCCGAGAGAGAGAGCAACAACGTCATCCTGAATGACTGGGCGCAGTTCGGGCCCGCCGACCCCGTCCCAGAAAATAGCCGGAAAGCTCCCGCCCACGGCCGCGGCAATTTCCGCCCCACCACGGAACTGCGGTGCCCATCCGGCACGGCCGTGCTGATTGTCCCACATCACGACTTCGCGGGGTATGGGGTCATATTTGGGATCGGCAAAGGGAAAGCGATATCCAACGACCATGATATTTGTCGTTCCATTTTCCCCCATCACATTATCGAATATCTCGACCCGGCGGTTTGCCATTATCATGACGCCAGTGCCGGTCGGCACATTTGCCACAATATTACCTTTTGGCGCAAAGTTCTGGGTCATGTTGTCAACAATGATATTTCCGAAAACCCGAACATTGTGACCGCCGGTCTGCGGTAAGTTGGGCAGGTCAAAAATCAGAATGCCGCCGCTATTGTGAGTAGCAATATTGTCGTACACATCTGCGTCGAAGCTATTTTCAATCTCGATACCCGCCACATTTTCCAATGCGGTGGAATTACGAACGATGATGTTGCGCGACTGCCCCACATATATACCGGCATCGGACGCGCCGCGAACCAATACCGAATCAATCAGGACATCCTTGCTTTCGACTGGATAGATTCCATAAGCGCCGTTCGATGCCTTGGGACCACCGGTCCATTCCACGCGAAGCTTGTGGTAAACAATACGGTCGGCGCCTTTCGATTTGATCCCATCGCCCTTGCTGTTCTCGACGGCGAATTCTCTAAGGACAACATCGTCCGATGTAACCAAAAGCCCCTCTCCGGCGCCTTGCTGTCCCGAAAAGTCTAGCGTGGTTTCTACACCACCCTGCCCTTTCACTGTCACGCCATTGACGTCTAACGACAGCCCATCGGTCAGCATGAATCTGCCCGCCCCAAGCTCGACCACATCGCCAGGCAAAGCTGCAATCAGCGCTTCCTGCAATCGCTCCTGAGCGCCGTCGCCAGGCGCAACCGATATGGTTTTGGCCTGCAATGGTTGAACAAGCGCGCATATAGCAGCGCCAGCGAATACCAGCTCTCTCATCCTCATTGTGGCAGCATGCCTCAAAGGATGATAAATGCCAAGAATGTTTAGATAAGGTCGCCCAATATCCAGTCCACGCCCGCATCGGCATGTATTTCCGTACTGTCGTAAATCGGAAGAACATTGGCCTTCGTGTCAACAATCATGCTCAATTCCGTGCAACCAAGCACAACCGCCTTAATGCCCTGCTGGTCGATCTCGGTTATGATTGTTTTCAGTGTACGTTCGGAATCGCGCTTCACTACGCCGTGCATGAGCTCTTGATAGATGATTCGATCCAGGTCCGACACATCATCCATTTCAGCGGGTAGCAACGAAACTCCATGCTTCACCAGGCGCTGGCGATACCAATTTTCCGCCATGACATTTGCCGTGCCGAGCAATGCCGCCGAAGGAAGCGCATCCGCCTTCATCTTTTCGCCAACGGCATCGGCGATATGAATAAGCGGGATATCGACCGCCGCAGCAACATCATCGAATACCTTGTGCATACTGTTGGCACCAATCAGCAACGCTGTCGCGCCCGCCTGCTCCAACCGTTGTGCAGAGGCGATAAGGACTTCGGCGACATGCGCCCACTCTTCGGCAGTACTGGCCTTGCCTACGTCGCAAAAATTAAGGCTCTCTATCAGCAGCGGGGCATTGCATGTCCCGTTTGTGCGGCGAAGAACCTGCTTATTGATGCGCGCATAATATAGCTCCGTGGAATACCAGCTCATCCCGCCGATCAGACCAAGTTTGCGCATCTTCATCACCTTTACCAGAGAAACAAATACCGCCCCAAGATGGCTCGGAGCGGCAATTGCTGCGCGATAGCGTGAATAGGCCTAGTGCTGCAAGGCTTTCACGATATCCTCACACATCTTCTTTGCATCTGCCAGAAGCATCATCGTCTGATCCATGTAGAAAACATCATTGTCGACGCCGGCATAGCCTACGCCGCCCATTGAGCGTTTCACGAAAAACACAGTCTTGGCCTTATCCACATCAAAAACAGGCATGCCGTAAATCGGCGATGTCTTGTCAGTCTTTGCTGCGGGGTTCACAACGTCATTGGCACCAATGATGAAGGCAACATCTGCCTGCGCAAACTCGCTGTTGATGTCCTCCAATTCAAACACCTCATCATAAGGCACGGATGCCTCAGCCAGAAGAACATTCATATGCCCAGGCATGCGTCCCGCAACTGGGTGAATAGCGTATTTCACGCTCACGCCCTGCTTTTTGAGGACATCCGCCATTTCGCGCAACACGTGCTGTGCCTGCGCGACTGCCATGCCGTAGCCGGGAACGATGATGACACTCTCTGCCTGTTGCATCATATAGGCAGCATCTTCTGCAGAGCCGCGCTTCCATGGACGCTGTTCTTTGGCTTCGCCACTGAACACAGCGGCTTCGGCGCCAAAGCCCCCGGCAATAACACTTATGAAGCTGCGGTTCATAGCTTTGCACATGATGTAGGACAATATGGCACCCGATGAACCCACCAGCGCGCCAGTGATGATCATTGCGGTGTTATGAAGTGTGAAACCCATCGCTGCTGCTGCCCAACCCGAATAGCTGTTCAGCATCGACACGACCACTGGCATATCGGCGCCACCGATCGGTATAATCAGCAAAAAGCCAATCAAAAATGCAAGTGCCGTGACGGTCCAGAAAATCCATGGGCTTTGGTCAACGGTGAAATAGCCGATAAGACCAAGTATCGCAGCCAGCGTGCCGAGGTTAATGATATGGCGCAGCGGAAGCAAAATTGGTGCGCCTGACATCTTGCCAGCCAGTTTCAGGAACGCGATGACCGATCCTGAAAATGTGATCGCGCCAATGGCGATGCCTAGACCCATTTCAACTCGGCTGACCGGGTTTATAAGCCCGTCAGGGCCGACAATTCCGAACGCAGTAGGATTGAGGAATGCCGCCGCAGCAACCAAAACGGCAGCCATGCCGACGAGAGAGTGAAAAGCCGCCACAAGTTGCGGCATATCCGTCATCGCAATCTTTCGAGCAATTACCCAACCAATGCCGCCGCCAATGGCGATGGCGGCCATAATTTCGGGCAATGATGCAACTTCGTGCGTGATTAAGGTTGTCACAACAGCAATCAACATGCCGGCCATGCCGAACCTGTTGCCGCGTTGCGACGTCGCCGGTGACGAAAGGCCGCGAAGTGCCAAAATGAAAAACACGCCGGAAATCAGGTAAGCGAACATGACCCATGCCGAAGGAGCGGTATGTTCCAACTTAACGCTCCTTCTTCTTGTACATCGCCAACATGCGCGCCGTCACCGCGAACCCGCCGAAAATGTTGACGCTGGCTAAGGCCACTGCAATCAACCCGAGCCACTTGGCGGTAGGAGAACCTTCTGCAGCCGACGCAATCAAAGCGCCGACGATAATGACTGAGGAAATCGCGTTCGTCACTGCCATCAAAGGCGTATGCAGCGCGGGCGTTACTGACCAGACGACATAATAACCCACAAAACAGGCCATCACGAAGATGGATAAAATTGAAATAAAGTCCATTATGCCCCCTTACGCCAACAGGCGTTCATTCACGACCTTGCCATCTTTGGTGAGGCGGATTGCTGCAGTGATTTCGTCTTCGTCGGGCAAAACAGGACGTCCTGCTTCCTTGTCCCAAAAGGCCGACAGGAAATTGTACAAGTTGCGCGCGTAAAGTGCCGAAGTATCAGCCGCTAGGTGAGCCGGCGTGTTGCTGTAACCGACGATTTTCACGCCATGCTTCACGACGATCTCGTCTGCTTTGGATCCTTCAACGTTTCCACCCTGTGCAACGGCAAGGTCGAAAATCACGGATCCAGGCTTCATACTTGCAATTTGTGCATCCGAAACCAGACGTGGTGCTGGACGGCCTGGAATCAGCGCCGTTGTAATGACAATGTCCTGCTTCGCAATATGCGCGGACACCAGCTCGGCTTGTGCTGCCTTATACTCATCCGACATTTCGGTAGCATAGCCGCCAGCGCCTTCACCCTCGATACCAGCAACATTTTCCACAAAAATTGCTTTGGCACCCAGAGATTCAATCTGCTCCTTGGTTGCCGAGCGGACATCGGTAGCCGAAACCTGCGCACCCAGACGACGCGCGGTTGCAATGGCCTGAAGCCCTGCAACCCCAACCCCCATGATGAAAGCCTTTGCAGCGCTCACCGTGCCGGCCGCAGTCATCATCATTGGAAAGGCGCGACCATATACGGACGCCGCCTCAATTACCGCTTTATAACCCGACAGGTTGGACTGCGACGACAATATGTCCATCGACTGAGCACGGGTGATGCGCGGCATGAACTCCATGGCCAGCGCTTCAACTCCGACTTTTGCATATTCATCAACGCGTGTGCGTTGCCCGAAAGGATCAAGTCCCGCAACGAGCCAAGCCCCTGGCTTCATCCCGACCAGTGCTTTCGGCTCGGGTCCTTGAACGCCGAGTACAATGTCTGCGTCTTTAAGGACAGAAGCCTTGCTTCCCAGCGCTGCCCCGGCGCCCTCATAATCGCTGTCACCGATTGACGCCCCGGCCCCTGCGCCATATTCTACAGAAACAGTCGCACCAAGAGCGATGAATTTCTTGACAGTCTCGGGGGACGCAGAAACCCGGGTTTCGCCAGGTGCTGTTTCCCTCAGTACAGCGATCTTTACCACTTAAGCTGCACGGCTTGCGATAATGAGAACCACAATTGCGGTAACAAGCGCCGCGACAATCGTGCCCCATTTAAAAAATGTGACAAAACTGGAATATGTCTCTTTAGCAGGTCCAAGATCGTGATCGTTTGTCAAAACAGCCTCCATACAAACTTATATTACTGGTGAGCCTTAACTGGTGAATTTCCAATGCTCAAGCAGGATGAATAAAGAAAATATCATTCCACCTTAATTCGCTCTTTACCGTTTCGCGTTACCAATCGGTCCAGGCACTGGTTTTGGACAACGCATGCAGGAACGTGAAACCCGATTATTGATGCTTATCGACGACGAACCTGCGCAATGCAGGCTCGTATCGGCGATAGCGTCTCGCGCGGGTTGGAGGACTGTATTCGCCCGGGACGCGGAAACCGCAATCGCCATGCTCGGCACGCAAGATGGCATGATGCTTGACGCGATTCTGCTGGACCAATGGGTGCCGGGCTCAGATTCAGCGTCACTAATCTCGGAACTTAAGTCGCGCCGACCTGCATTGCCAATTTTGCTTTTGACATCGATTGGCTCAAACGAAGCGGCAATAGACGCCATGCGCGCTGGCGCATCAGATTACATTATAAAGCCCGTTGCGCCTGAAAGGCTTATCGCCGCTTTGTGCCTTGCCACGGACAAGAGCAAGGAACTTGGCGAACTACAACCGCTGACAGAAAAAATTGCGCAGCCTTTGGCATTTGAAGAAATCATCGGTTCCGCGCCAGCATTTCGCACCGCGCTTGCAATCGCGGCCAAAGCCGCGCGAAGTCGCGCGCCTATATTCATTGAAGGCGAATTTGGCGTAGGCAAAGAAGTGGTTGCAGATGCCATTCAGGCCGCAAGCCCACGTTCCAAATTGCCGTATTTGAAAGTAAATTGCGGTGCGATTTCAGGATCGTTGCTCGATTCTGTCCTATTTGGTCATGAAAAGGACGCTTTTGCCGGTGCTTTTGACCGGCGCATTGGTATTTTCCAGCAGGCCCAAGGCGGTACGGTATTCCTGGACGAGGTTGACCTCATTCCCCCGGAAACGCAGGTTCGCCTGGTCAGGTTGTTAACGCAAAACGAAATTTCGCCTCTCGGTTCGTCACAAAGCTATCGTGTAGATGTCCGGCTTTTGTCCGCCAGCAACTCGTGCCTCGCCGATCAGCTGGCAATTGGGACTTTTCGCGAGGACCTGTACTATCGGTTGAACGTTGTTCAACTTACCATACCGCCTTTACGCGAACGCACATCGGATATCCCTGCGCTTGCGCGGCATTTCCTTGGAAGAATGGCAAGCCAGCCTGGTCTTCGAAGCCTCGGCATCACGGATGAGGCATTGACGATCCTGCGCGATTATCACTGGCCTGGCAATGTGCGCCAATTGCAAAGCGCTTTGTTTCGCGCTGCAGTGCTCTGTGAACGCGACGCCTTAACGCCCGAAGAATTTCCCCAAATTTCGGCAACGGTGGGGGTTCCCGGGAATGGCGGGTCAACCGGCGCTGGATCGAACGACGGCATTGGCGTTACGTTGTACGAAAGTGATGGAAACATGCGGCCGCTTGACGAGATTGAAGCCGATGTCATCCGGCTTGCAATCGGGCATTATCGCGGCCGGATGACTGAGGTCGCCCGGCGCTTAGGTATCGGGCGTTCCACCTTATACCGAAAACTGGCAGACCTTGGGATCAGCGACGCAGCCTAGTTGCCTTTACCCAACAAAGCTTGAGTCACCCAAAAACCAACTAGCGACGCTGATCCTGTCAGAAACGTGCCCCAGATGATATCAAGCACGGTGATTTTTGTGCTCCACACCTTCAAAGTGGCATAATTGGTTAAATCATAGGTCATGTAGCAAAAGAAACCCAGCAGAGCACCCCAGACCAATGCAGTCTGCCATTTTCCAGACGCCAGCGCTGGACCGACGGCAAAAATCATCATCCCCAATATGTACAGCAGATAGAAGATGATTGCTGGCCCCATTCGGAAACCGCCCTTCATCAACAGCTCGCCGATTTCCGGCTGATAAAGACGGGTGTACATGTTGCGGAGCCAGACGCTATCGATCAGCGCAAAAGAGATCCCGGTCGCTATATAGCCAACAATATATTTTAGAAGCACATCAGTTCCCCTTGAATATGCATATACTGACCGACGCCGTGTTTATGGTCAAGGCGGCCAAATGGCCGTATCCTAAGCCAACGCAGTCAATGCCGTATCGCGCAGACCGCGCCACACTTGAATCGCCTGAACGGTCTCGGCTGCGTCATGCACACGAACGATATGTGCACCTTGTTCAACCGCTTTCATTGCGAGGTATAACGAGCCGCCAAGCCGCTGATCAGCCGTCGCCTCATTGGAAAGCGCGCCAATCAGACGTTTTCTGCTCGCACCGAACAAAATTGCGCAGCCCAAACCATGGTAGATTGCCAGATTGTTGATGATGGCCAAATTCTCGGTCAGCGACTTGCCAAAGCCGATTCCCGGGTCGACCAATATCTTGTCGCGCGATATTCCAGCAGCCTCGACAGCTGCGACGCGCGCTTCAAGCCAGTCGAACACATCGCATACGACATCTTCATATACGCCATCCTTATGCGGATCGCTGCTTTGGCTGGGCGCATGCATCAGGACAACAGGGACGTCACTGACTCTTGCAACCTCCAAGGCCCGGTCGTCATATAGCAAGGCCGAGATGTCGTTGATCATATTGGCGCCTGCCTTGACCGCGCCCTCCATCACCAATGCTTTGCGTGTATCAATGGAAATAGCCGTTCCTGCGCCCGCCAGTCTTTGTATCAACGGTTCCACGCGAGCGAGTTCGTCACCTTCCCATATCAAGGCAGCACCGGGACGGGTGGATTCACCGCCAATATCGATAATCGCGGCACCAGCAGTCGCCATTGCAAATGCAGCTTCCGCTGCAACTTCAGGGTCAAAATTCTTGCCACCCTCCGAAAAACTATCGGGAGTAGCGTTGATAATTCCCATGACCTGTGGCTGATCAAGTCGAATAGTCCGCGCACCCAATTGTAGCGCGGCACGCGGCGTCGTTAAGCGTGCCAAGAGTTGTTCGGATCTTTGCCGCTCTGCGTCCGCCAACATGTCCACAAATTCACGCCAATTGCATACAGATATCAACTGCCGCTGCGTTACTGTTGGTGTGCGGCGGATAAATTCCAGTTGCGAAAACCACAGCATCGTTCCGGCAAGCCGCAAGCTTTCCTCATCGTGCCGTTGCGGACTCTCCACAAAGCCAGTGGGACGAATGTAGATTTTGGTTGTCACGGTTCAGTCGCGAGCAAATAGGTTTGACGCAATTCATCAATCGGCTTCAATGCGCCATCGGCGGCGGCAAAATGCCAGTAGGTCCAGCCATTACAGCTCGGCGCATTTTGGATCGTCGACCCCACTTTGTGAATGGAACCATCGACAGTGCCGCAGATGATTGAACCATCCGCGCGCACAATTGCCTCAAATTGACGTTTCCGATCAAACAACTTCACACCCGGGTTCAGATATCCGGCCTCGACCAACTGGCCAAATGCAACCTTTGGCGCAGCTTTTGGTGATTGCATGGTTTTGATCGCGCTTTCGTCCAGCGGCAAAGCGGCGGCGATACGTTCTTCGGCAACTTCACAATATACCTCTTCGCGTTCGCACCCGATCCAATCGCGCCCAAGTCGCCGCGCAACCGCGCCTGTCGTTCCTGTTCCAAAAAATGGGTCCAGAACAACATCGCCTGGTTTCGTACAAGCGAGCAAAATACGATACAGCAACGCTTCCGGCTTTTGCGTTGGGTGGGCCTTGACGCCATTCCGCTTCAACCGCTCCTGTCCGCCGCAAATCGGAATAAGCCAGTCCGAGCGCATCTGCAGCTCATCATTGAGGGTTTTCATCGCGCGATAGTTGAACGTGTATTTCGATTTTTCGCTTTTCGATGCCCAGATCAAAGTTTCATGGGCATTGGTGAAACGGGTGCCTTTAAAGTTTGGCATGGGGTTGGACTTGCGCCAGACGATATCGTTCAGAATCCAATAGCCCGCGTCCTGAACAGCAGTGCCGACCCGAAATATGTTATGATAGCTGCCGATGACCCATAAGGAACCATTGGGTTTCAAAATCCGCCGCGCTTCTGCCAGCCATGCGCGCGTGAACGCGTCGTAGACCGCAAAGCTGGCGAATTTATCCCATTCGTCGTTTACCGCATCCACCTTGCTATTGTCCGGACGCAAAAGATCTCCACCCAGTTGCAAATTATAGGGCGGGTCAGCGAAGACCATGTCAATTGAACAGTCAGGCAGGGATTGCATCGCCTCAATACAGTCCATGCGCAAAATCTGGTTCCGCGGCAGCTCGATTGCGGGTTTCAGCTTCGATTTTGTTGCTGGTTTGATTTTGTCGATGACACCCATGCCTACCCCCTGGCGAATACCATCCCGCGATGAGTCACCCCGCGCGCCAGGTCAAGAACGTTCTTGCGGGATGATTCTGGCATGTCGCGTGCGCAAATGCTTTATCTGGGGAGAACGAAACGAGTCCGGCACAAGATGTGGAGTCTTGTGATTCTTCGCGGACTCAATCCCTAGTGGTGTTGCCCGAAGGACTCACCTGCCCAATAAAACTCAAATCAAGATCAAATGGGACACAGGCGCAAAGCTTTTTCGATGCAGCGGCGAAGGACCGTGCTCGCGCAGCGCCGCCAAATGGTCGGGCGTGCCGTAGCCTTTATTCTTTTCCCAGCCATATTGGCGATGTTGCTGCGCCGCTGCACACATCATCCGGTCGCGATGCTCCTTGGCAATGATGGAAGCAGCCGAAATGCATGGCTCAATGGCGTCGCCGCCCACAATCGCCCGCGCTGCCCACCTCCATTCGGGACGCCGGCCCGCTGGCGTCATGTTACCATCAATGAGAACCTCAAGCGGATCGCATCCAAGTTTTACGCACAGCGCATCGACTGCCAAGGTCATGGCGAGCATGGTCGCTCCAAAAATGTTCAGTCGATCAATATCCTCTACCTCGACAACGCCGACTGCCCATTGGCACCGCCGTTTGATGGTTTGCTCAAGCGTTGCCCTGCGCGCAGCAGTCAGCTTTTTGCTGTCATCGAGCCCCGATGGTCGCGGTTTGCAAAGCAGCACAGCAGCAGCAACGACAGGGCCTGCGAGCGGACCGCGCCCAGCTTCGTCCACACCAACGATCATGCCACACGCCACATGTTAGAAATTTCTTCGGCATCGTCGCGGCGATGTGTTTCAGTCACACATTCGTGCATGCGTGCGAATGTCTTGTGATCCCGAAGGCACTCAAATGCCGCGTCGCGCGTCACCGCGTTAGGCCATCGCGCTAACGCGCTAAATCGTCCATTCCCGGCGCGAAAGAGAGCAGACCCAAGCGAGCCCTCTTTCAAAAGCAGCTTCGTTCCTTCACCCCACGTCGAGACGAATTCGTCTTCGCGGCCCGGATGAATTGTCCATTCAAAAAAAGTGGCCAGCATCAAAAATTGATCCGCCACGCCGGATACCGTCGGTTTTCGCCTGCACTGTATAGGCAGACCATGTTCCCTGCAGGATCAAGCAACCGTGCCTCCCGCCAGCCCCAGCTTTCATCTTGCGGCAACTGCTCAAAGGCATAGCCTTGGCTCGACAACTCCGTAACCCAGGCATCGAGGCGCTTGCTTTCGAAATATACCACAGTTGAAGTCGCACAATCATCGCTTTGATGGATGGAGAAGGTTACGCCATTGGGCACTTCAAAACGCGCATAACCATTG
>JANMJX010000085.1:0-1517 GCA_031371575.1 Sphingomonadales bacterium | reverse complement strand
CGAGGCCAAGCGAATCCATTGCGAACAGGCTGATCGCCCGGTGCCCCCCATGTGCGGGGTTGAACGATCCCCCCATCAGCCCGACTGTTTTCAAGGCCGGATGTGCCCCTGGCCACGGACAAGCCATTTATAGGTCGTCAGTCCCTCAAGTGCGACGGGCCCGCGCGCATGCAGGCGCCCCGTGGCGATTCCGATTTCGGCGCCAAGGCCAAACTCACCGCCATCGGCAAATTGGGTGGAGGTGTTGTGCATGACAATCGCGCTGTCGACCTCGGCCAGGAAACGCGCGGCCGCCACTTCATCCTGCGTGATGATCGCATCGGTATGGTGCGATCCGTGGCGGGCAATATGCGCCATGGCATCTTCGAGCCCGGACACAACACGCGCCGAAATGACCGAATCGAGATATTCGGTGTCCCAGTCGTCATCGTCAGCCGACACCGTGCGGGCATCAAGCTCCATCAGCATATCGTCAGCGCGCACTTCGCACCCGGCATCGATCAGCGCCGCAATCAAGGCGGCTGGCGCTGGATAATCCTGATCAATCAGAAGCGTTTCGGTCGATCCGCATACGCCGGTCCGCCGCATCTTGGCATTGACGACAAGCGCCTGCGCCATGTCCGGGTCGGCATCCTTGTGGACGTAGCTGTGACAGATGCCGTCGAGATGCGCGAGGACTGGCACCCGCGCCTCATCCTGCACCCGTGCCACCAGCGACTTGCCGCCACGCGGGATGATCATGTCGATTGCCCCTTGTGCGCGCAGCATCGCGCCCACCATCGCGCGGTCCTGCGTCGGGACCAGTTGAATAATATCGGCAGGCAAGCCAGCCGCAACGACCCCGCGCAGCATCGCGGCATGAATGGCGTGGTTGCTGTGCACCGCCTCGCTTCCGCCGCGCAATATGACGGCATTGCCCGACCGAAGGCCAAGTGCTGCAGCATCGGCAGTCACATTGGGCCGGCTTTCGTAAATGATGCCAAGCACGCCGACCGGAACGCGGATCCGCTCCATCAATAGTCCGTTGGGACGGGCGCGACTGTCAATGATCTGGCCTACCGGATCGTCAAGAACCGCAACCTGGTCAACCGCCGATGCCATGGATTCGAGCCGGGCGTCATCAAGCATCAGCCGGTCAAGCATCGCTGGCGAGATTCCCGCCTCGATGGCAGCTTCGGCGTCCTTCCGATTTGCTGCCAATATATCGCTCGCGCTTTCGCGCAGCGCAGCGGCAGCCCCCTTCAGCGCAGCAGATTTGGTGGCGTCGTCCGCCGTCGCCAGTATCCGCGCCGCCGCACGCGCCTTGGCCGTCATCATTGCGATCAGATTGTTGCTGTCTGTCATGACCTCGTTCGTAAAGAATTGGCATCGAAAGGGAAAGTGGCGGTCCGATTTCGTCAATGGCGCCGAGATCAGCGCTGCGAATCGCTCTTATATAGCTGATTTTGATTGATTTTACCCGCCAGTCGACTCGCAATGGCATAGATTCCAATTGCTTAAAGTGACAATCAGATAAC
>JANMJX010000078.1:0-6117 GCA_031371575.1 Sphingomonadales bacterium | reverse complement strand
TGCGGTCGATGCCGCGCGACCAAAGTTGCGTATTGGATATGCCGCGCCCCTCCAGTTCTTCGCGTAAGCTTGGAGTGGCTGTCAAAACGGCTTTCGAATGTTTGTGAAACTGGCGCATGATTGGCCAGATAAAGTCAGGCGACAGGTGCGTCCTTGCCGCCACATATTCTGGAAAGCGCGTGTGGAATGCTGTGGTGAAAGGTACATCATGTTTGAGGCACCAAGCCCGCGCGCTCCAACCAATTGGGCCCTCGGTCGAAATATGAACGATGTCAGGCTGAAACGCGCCGAGTATTTTGCGTACACCGAAACGTGGCGCCAGCGCCAAACGAATTTCAGAGTATCCAGGGCAGGGAAGCGTCGTAAATCTATTGGGCGCGACCACTTCGATTTCATAGCCACGCGCCTGCAGACGGCTGATCGTTTCCGTTAACGTCCGCACCACGCCGTTGACCTGCGGGGCCCACGCATCGGTTGCGATGGCCAGCCTCATGCTCCAGCGACCGCTTTTTCCTGCGATCCCGCGCGCACATGCGCTGCCCAATCGATAATGGACATGGTGCCGTCTTTTGCTTCGGTCAGTGCCGTACAACTTTCGACCCAGTCGCCATCATTATAATACGTAATTGCGCCAAACTGCCGAATTTCGGCGCAATGTATGTGTCCGCATACCACGCCCTGCACGCCACGCTGTAGCGCCTCCCGAGCGACGACCTCTTCATACTGACCGACATATTGCACCGCGTTTTTGACGCGCTTTTTCAGATAAGAGGACAAGGACCAGTAGGGCAGGTTGAATTTCCGCCGGACGGCGTTGAGGACAATATTTGCCTTCAGCAGCAATGTGTAGGCTTGGTCTCCCAGAAAGGCCAACCAGCGCGCGTATAACACAATACCATCGAATGCATCGCCATGTGTGACCAGCAATGCACGGCCGTCTGCCGTGGTGTGAATGGCCTCCAGTTGGACCTCGATGCCGCCAAAGCTGAGACCAGCATAATCGCGGAACATCTCGTCATGGTTGCCGGGAATATAGATGACGCGCGTGCCGCGATGCGCCATTTTCAGAAGGCGGCGAATGACCTCATTATGTTGGTCGGGCCAATACCAGCCTTTGCGCAGACGCCAGCCGTCGACGATGTCGCCAACCAGATAGAGTGTCTCGCATTCAACCGAGTGCAGAAAATCGCTAAGCAATCCTGCTTGGCAACCCGCCGTGCCAAGATGCACATCGGATATCCAAACTGTTCGCAATTTCATCTTTGGCTGATAGCTACGTGGTTCAGGCTTATCGAACCAGGTCGGAAGCTTGGGCTGTTTTGCATCGGTCGTAATGATTGGACCGTTGCTCAATTTCGTGCCGCTAAATAATGTCTCAGTCATTGGCGCTTACCCCCTTGAGATGTGCTTGCTGTACGCGGCTGATTGGTCACGGCGATGGCAGATCAATGACAGTTTTCTTGCGTTTCCCGCGCGTTGCGCTTTATTGTTTCAGCGCTGGAACCTCGGCATCCGATAACGTCAGCCCCATAAATTTGGCTAGGGTAGGGGCGATCGCGCGCATGTCGATCTCGCCAAGGTTACGCCCTTTCTGGACCCCTTTGCCCATCACCATAAAGGTTGAACGCATCATGGGGCTGCCTGGGAAATAGCCATGCATGCCCTTGCTCCCAGACACGCTGACAAGCGGCGCTGCGGCACCCTTGAAACCACCAGCATAAGCGTTGGTGGCAAAACTGATATAGAAGCTTGCTTGGGGGTTGCCGCCCATTTTGGCAACTTCGGGTGCGGTTGCAATTTCGGATATGCAGTTTTTGGGGTCGGCCTTTAATTGAGACAACAAGGCCGATACGCGCGCTTGCAGAGCCGCGTCGGTTGGGCGCTTCAAAATGATCGCCGATGATCCGCCGGAGTTCCATGGACTGGCTTCCCAGCTTTGGATTTTGCCATTCGCATCAAGCACGATCAGTCCAGCGTCGATGAAGGCGCGGTAGAGATTGATTTCGGTGTCGACTTTTGCAAATCCGTGATCTGATACGACAGCGATGATGCTATCGGGATGCGCAGCCATTTGTGCCGCGATGATTTTGCCGACGACAGCGTCGATCCGTTCCAGTACCTTATGCGCAGCGTCGGTGTCAGGACCTTTTTCATGCTGCTCGTGGTCAAGCGCGGTCAGATAGACAGTGGTGAAATAAGGCTTCTCGCGCGCAATCAAGGCAGCGGCGAAACGGCCGCGATTCTCATCGCCCGAAATGCTCTCGTCGATACCGGGCGCATATTCGCCCAATTGGCGCTCAAGTGACTCGATGAGGCCGGGCGTTGCCAAGGCTTTGAGCAACTTTGCATCATCAGAATGCCCAGTGCGCCATATTTGGGGAATGTTCCACTTGATCGCCGATGCAGCAACGCTGACCGGCCAATGAACATTCGCTGTGGTTAGCTTTGCCTTTGCAGCGATATCCCACAATGTGGGCACTTTGAAATCGATCGCGTACCAGAACCAGCCACCCTGATTAATTTGCAAGGGATCGAAACTGTTATTGCCGACTATGCCATGCCTTGCCGGACTGACCCCTGTCAGCAATGTTGCATGGCTTGGATAAGTGACGGTTGGCAGAACGCCGCGCACAGACTGGGCATAGCTGCCATCGACAAGAAATCGTTTCAGGTTGGGAACGACAATCTCTCGCTTATCGGCCTCGATAACGTCCGCTGGCCGCAGCCCGTCAATTGAAATCAGCAGCACCGGCTCTGCCGAGGCCGCCGACGGCAGCGCACCCACGAGGAGCGCGCTGCCGATCAGCAAAGCAGACTTCATCAAAAACCAACCTTTACGGTTGCGAAGAATTGCTGCGGTGCGCCCGCAAGCAATGTTTGGTTATCACCGCTGTTGCCAAAACCGTTCGAGCCGATCGTCGCGACATATGCCTTGTCGAGCAAGTTGGTTGCGTTCAATTGCAACTCGATTGGCGCACGCAATCCTGCGTCAAAGCGATAACCAAGTGTAGCATCAACGAGCACGCGGCTAGGGACCGATTGGTCGTTGAGATACGTGAAATATCGTTTACTCATATAGTTGGCACCCACGCGTCCGAAGAATGTATCGCTATCATATGCGATTTCGCCGCGCAGCAAATGCTTTGGTGTGTCCACCACGTCCTTGCCATCAGTAGCGATAGTTGCGGTCGGCGTGATCACATTGTCGCGATAGGTTGCCCCTGTGTAGCTGTAAGACGCAAATAAGGACAAACCACCGCCAAGCCGAAGATCACCCGCCGCCTCAAAACCGATCGACCGGACTGCACCCACGTTCTGCAGGATGGCCGGGTTGCCGACAATACCTGCACCTGTTTGCACGCCAAGCAGCCGGTTGCGGAAGTTGACGTAATACACACCGATGACGCCGTTAAAAACATTGTCATTGTAACGCGCGCCAAGTTCGAATGTATCTGACTCTTCTGGCTTCAGTCCACGTGCGATGAGGGCGTTAAAGCCAGCCTGCGTTGTGGAGAATGGCCCGCTGGTTGCTGAAGAAACAAAGGCGCGTGTCACCTGCGTAAAGCCTCCAAAAACTTCGGCTTTGTCGTTCAGTTGGTACGCGACACCAACATGCGGTTGGAACCAGTCTTTTGTTTTGATTTTGCCGGCTGCCAACGATCCCTGAATGCGTGGATCAGACTCATTGTTTACCTGGAAACCCTTCCACCCCACGTTAATGGTCAAATCCCCGAGGGTAATTTTATCCTGCACATAATATTGCAAGGTGTCGGTGTTGAAATCGAACAGCCATTGCGTGAAAAACGGGTTGCGCATGAATTTCAGGTGATCGCGGCCTGGGGTGGTGTTACTTTCATAGGCATAAAAGCGTCGTGCTTGCGTGAAATCATTATGCTCATACCAGCCCCCGATTGTGATCTCATGGTCACCGACCTGAGCGTTCAACGAACTGAAAACCCCGCCTCGTTGGATGTCATATTCGGTCGTTCGTACCGACATCGGGACGCCATTAGGGCTTGGGACATAAGGGGTGCCCCATGTGCCCTGGCCAGTGTTGTCATGATAATATGCTTTGATCTTGAACGTGACGCCTTCGCCCAAGGGCGCAGTTAAACCATAAGATGCCAGCGTATCCTTGCGCAGCCCGGACGCGTCATAATAGCTGTCGTCGAGGTTATTGATCGGCGCGACAAAAATACCCCGGGCAGCATTGATGGCCTTTGCATAATTGGGGAAGTAATTGTCATGATTGTAGCCAAGGCGCCTTATCATCTCGAGCGAAAGATCTTGGTAATCTTGTTCTGCGCGGTCGGAATAGGCGAAGTAAGCGTCGAATTCTGCGTCACCCACCGGGATGATGGCTTTGGCGTTGAACTGCCAATTTTTTTGCTCGCCGCCACCCTTCCATTTGTCGGCCTTGTGATAGACGCCAGAGACAAAGCCGCGCACGCCACCCGCTTCGCCAAAGTTCACACGGCTAAAGGCGCGCATTGTGTTTTCGGAGCCATAAGTCAGATTGGCATCAACGCCAAAGCCGTCTTTAACATCTGCAGAAAAGAATTCGAGTGTGCCGCCCAGATTGTTTGTTGCCTGGGTACCAATGGATCCAGCGCCCTGCGATACCCGCGTCACGCCAATATTTTCCGAGATGATGGCGCGACCGATGTGGAGGCCATTGTTATTGCCATAAGACGAGTCCCCAAGCGGAATTCCGTCTAATGAATAACCAAGCTGGTTCTGGTTGAAGCCGCGGATGGAAACCCGGCTTGACCATTCATAGGTACCAAATGGATCAGCGGACTGAAAATTGACGCTCGGCAGTTTCTCAATAGCTTTAAGCGGGCTGGTGCCTGGCGCCAAAAGCAACAGCTCCTTGCTGCCGACTTCCTGCACCTGACGCGTCTCGCCCTTGCCGAAGACGACAATCTCTTCGTCGACCGAGTCGGCGGCAGGGGCAGTTGCCTCCTGCGCCATGGCCGGAGCCGCGCCAAAGGCCGCTGTAACTAACAATAGGACCGATATCTTACGCATTTTATTTCCTTCCCTGAACACGTTTGCAACCGGCGGACTAGGGACGATCCGTTTCGGTTTGATGCGGTTATCATGAGCGTTTGATGCAGTTTATGTTTCGGAAATAAGTCGGCGTTCCCGCGGGCCGTCTTCACGCAAAATTAAGTTCATTTATAATATTACAATTATATTGCAGTGTCTGTCATATAAGTGTAATATTCAGTATGAGATGAGGAGATATGCTATGAAACTGTTAGTAATTGGAGCGTTAGTCGCGGGAACAATGGTCACTGCTGCACATGCAGAGCCGAATATGACAGGTGAAATTGCCTATCCTAAAGAATCCATTGGTTATGAAGCCTTGATGCAAGGCGATAATGAGCGCGCTGTTTCGCAAATCATGTCGAGCGAAGGCGTCAGCCGCAATGATCCTGCAAGGTTGTTGAATTTGGGCCGGGCTTATGCCCGCATGGGACGTACTGAAGATGCCGCAAGAGTTTTCAAAGCTGCCTTGCAAAGCAGTGACAATGTTGACCTTGTTTTGGCAGATGGGCGTGTGATGAATTCCAAAGTCGCTGCGCGCCAAGCATTTGCAAATCTTCAGACGCGGCTTGCAACAAGATAAGTTAACTCACTGTAAAACTATGTTTCTACAGTTTGACAAGGGTGGGCCTATAGGCGCGCCCTTTTTTTTTGGTCTGAAATGCCATCAAATGACGTCATTTCAACGATGTCACATTAATGACGCAAAATATTCTTCCAAATGTAATGTGTTAAGCACACCTGTGTCACAGGGCTCTTCTATTCGCCCCATGGTCAACGGGTGGGGCCTAATGTTGATTCGTCACTGGTCCGTTGCATCTGCCTATAATCGGGCAAGTCATATTTGTTGCGGAGAATTAGAATGTTAGACCCAAAATTGCGCGGGATCGTATATGCGACAGCAGCGGCCGCTCTTGTCGCCGGCTGTGGTGCAGACGACATCGCGTCGCCAGGAACCGGCGGCAATATTACCATTAACAACCCAACCACTCCTCCTCCGCCCCCACCCCCACCGCCGCCAGCTACCGTGACGCCTGCTGGTGCCTGTCCATCAATCGCTGATCC
>JANMJX010000072.1:0-2395 GCA_031371575.1 Sphingomonadales bacterium | reverse complement strand
TTTGTCGCCGCCGGAATAGCTCAGCGCCACGCAATCATGGGGGCTGTTGCCTACGGGAATCGAAATCAGGCCTTCATAGCGTCCGATGCCATGGTCCTGATGCACCACAAGGTCGCCGGGTGTTAGCGCGGCGAGCTCGGCGAGGAATGCGTCGGCTGACTTGCGCCGCTTCTGACGCCGCACCAGGCGGTCGCCAAGCATGTCCTGCTCGCTCAACACCACCAGATCGGGGGTGGTGTAGCCATGATCGAGCGGGAGCACGACCATGGCGGTCTTACCTGCAGCTACGCCCAAGGCTTGCTGCCAACCGCTTGCTTCGACGATCGGCGGGGCACCATGATCCGCTAGCAGGCCTTTCAGGCGTTCACGCGCGCCAAGCGAGTAGCTTGCGATTACAGTCTTCGTATTAGATTTGTGGAGCGACTTCAGATGGGCTGCGACCGCCTCGTAGACATTGACTTTCTGGGCACGTTCGGGTGCAAAGTCCCTTGCGGCACCGACGCCAAAATCGATGATGCTTGCCGAATCCGGCTGCGCAAAGGGTGTCAGCAAATGGGCGGCATTGTCTGCAAAGAGCTGATCGAGTTCGGCTGCGCTCAAATAAAGCATTTCCGGCGGGAGCGGGCGGTAGCTTCCGGGTTCTGCCGCTTGTGCCTTCACCCGGTTTTCATGATAATCGGTGATGGCGTCGAGGCGCGACTGACCTGCGGCAATTGCGCCGCTGTCGCGAATGATCAGCGCGTCGTCACCTACATGATCGAAGATTGTCGCCATGCGCTCCTCGAACAGCGGCAACCAATGGTCCATCCCGGAGAGCCTGCGGCCCTCTGAAACGGCCTGATACAGAGGGTCGCCCGTTGCGGTTACGCCAAAACGTTCGCGATATCCTACACGGAAACGCTTGATGGCATCCTCATCCATCAATGCTTCTACGGCTGGCAAAATGTCGAAATGCTCGACTTGGTCAATGCTGCGCTGGTCCGAAGGGTTGAAGCGGCGGATGCTTTCGATTTCGTCGCCGAAGAAGTCCAGTCGCAATCCGACCTCGCTTCCGGCCGGGAACAGATCGACGATGCTGCCGCGAATTGCGAATTCGCCAGCGTCGGCGACGGTGTCCACGCGGAAATAGCCGTTCGATTGCAGCAAAGACGCAAGCCGTTCGCGGCTGATTTCCCGGCCCGCCGTCAAGCGCTCGCCCGTTTGGCGAATGCGAAATGGCGTCACATATTTCTGGATGACTGCGCCAATGGTTGTGACCACCAGCTGTTTCTTTTTCGTCGGCTGCTGAAGCGTCTGCAATGTCGACATACGCTGCGAGGTCACGGCAACCGATGGCGACGCGCGGTCATAGGGGAGACAATCCCAGCCGGGCAAAATCAGGATATCAAGCTCTGGCGCAAAAAATGGCACCGCATCGGCAATGGCACGCATCGCGGACTCATCAGGCGCGATATACAGCGCGCGCGTCTTGGCGGCACGCGTAAGGTCCGCCAGCAGCAGCGGAACAAAGCCGTTTGGTACCGAGGCGAGTGTCAGCGCCTCGCGGCTGGTAATGATGCGCTGCAGATCAATCATGGCTTATGGGTGCTGAGCCCTTCAGGTAGCGAAATGAAATCAAGTTGCATCAGCTGGTCCATCAATGGCCCTGCAAACGCGGGATCAGGCGCTGCTGTTCCAAGTGCCCATGCCATGATGTCGACGTCCTGCTCATCCAGCAGCCTTTCGAACCATGCATAGTCTTCGGCGCTCCAGCCTTCCGAAACCTGGTCAAAAAACCCGCCAATCATGGCGTCAGCTTCGCGCGTACCGCGATGGTGCGCACGATAATGTAGTTTGCGACGGTAAGGGTCAGCGTCCATCTAACGCATCCTTTATGCTGGTGGTGTGAATTGATTTGCGGGTTATAAGCGGCCCTAGTCATGCGTCCCGATATACTCAATCCGTTATTTGCAGAAGTACGTGCCTTGAAAGGCGTCGGCCCGGGCTTGGCCAAGCCATTGGAGCGGCTCGGGCTGGAGCGGGTGAAGGACGTCCTGTACCATTTTCCCACAAGTTGGACGTATCGCAAGGCCGTGTCGGAACTCGATGTTGCCGATGTCGGCGCCAATATCATCATCACGGTCACCGTGATGGATCACAAGGGAAGCAGCAGCCCGCGCGCGCCGTTGCGGATATATGCGGCCGATCATGCGGGTAACTACATCACACTGACCTTTTTTGGCCGCAATGGGGGCTGGGCCAAAAAGCAGCTTCCTGTGGGCGAACAGCGCGTCATCTCGGGCAAGTTGGACCGGTATGGCGACGAGCTACAGATGGTGCATCCCGATCATGTCGTGCCAATCGACAGTGACAGCGCACCCGGGCTGGCCGAGCCGGTATATCCGCTTTCGGACGG
>JANMJX010000068.1:0-3544 GCA_031371575.1 Sphingomonadales bacterium | reverse complement strand
CGCGCCTCGACCGCCAAGCAGGCGCAGTCCAGAGCCAAGGCGCTGGCGCGGATGCAGCCGATTGCTGCGATGGCCGAAGATCCGACGTTGAGCTTCGATTTTCCAAGTCCCGACGAGCTGAAACCGCCACTGGTAACGCTTGATCTGGCGAGTGTGGGTTATACCGAGGGCAAACCGATATTACAGAGGTTGAACCTGCGGATTGACCCCGATGACCGGATCGCTTTGCTTGGGCGCAACGGCAATGGCAAGACGACGCTCGCCCGGTTGCTCGCGGCGCAATTGACGCCGATGGATGGAGCGATGAGCTCTTCGGGCAAGATGCGCGTCGGCTATTTCACGCAATATCAGGTCGAGGAACTCGACGGCAATGATACCCCGCTTGAGCATATGACTCATCAGATGAAGGGCGCGAGCCCCGGCGCGGTGCGCGCGCAGTTGGGGCGCTTTGGTTTTTCGGGGGCAAAGGCCACCACCAAGGTCGGCAAGCTTTCGGGTGGCGAACGCGCGCGGCTGGCGCTGGCGCTGATTACGCGCGATGCGCCGCATATGCTGATCCTTGACGAGCCAACGAACCACCTAGACGTCGACGCGCGCGAGGCACTGGTGCAGGCGCTGAACGAATATGAAGGCACGGTGGTGCTGGTCAGCCATGACCGCCATATGCTTGAACTGACGGCCGACCGGCTGGTGCTGGTGGACAATGGAACCGCGACCGAGTTTTCGGGTACGATCGAGGATTATACCGATTTCATCCTGGGCAA
The DNA here is from genome assembly GCA_031371575.1 of Sphingomonadales bacterium. Taxonomy (GTDB): domain Bacteria; phylum Pseudomonadota; class Alphaproteobacteria; order Sphingomonadales; family Sphingomonadaceae; genus Sphingorhabdus_B. The sequence goes on along the minus strand of JANMJX010000068.1, from coordinate 2,780 downwards.
GGGACCCGCCAAGGAGAAGCTGTCCAAGGCAGACCGCAAGGAAGACAAGAAGGCCCAAGCCGCTGCGCGGGAGGCGCAGGCAAAGCTCAAGCGCGAAGTCAGCGACGCCGAGGCTGATCTGGCAAAGCTCGAGGTTGTCCTGAGTGCGATTGACCGCGCGATGTTCGACCCTGCGTCAGCAGCGAACGAGTATAAAGACCTGACGATGGGCGAATTGTCGCAGCGCCGCGGCAGGATCATTGCCGCGCAGGAAGCCGCCGAAGCCCGCTGGGTTGCAGCAAGCGAGGCATTGGAAAAGGCTTAGCTTGAAACTGCTTATTGCGCGGGCCGCTCATGTTCGTCGCGATGGCGAAGGACAGGGCGTCAGTGCTGATATGGTCAAATGACGGACGCTGCTGGCTGAACAACTGCGGTATTTCGATGATGCTCAAATCTGTCGGGAACGACCGGAATGTTGTGGAGAACGGAAGTTCGGAGTTTGCTTAGCTTTTTGGACATTATGGAAATTATTCAGTAATCGGCCCGACCAATTCCATCCACTCAACTTGAGTTCTGGGCTGTTCGTGCAAAGTCGGTACGCCTTCCGGAAGCGTTACCCACGACTGCTTACTGCCAATCCACAGGTGGGCAGCCAATACGACCTCGGAGCTTCGATCGAGAGTTCCGCACCGGAGCGACGCAAAGCCTGGGCGGGTGTTGTTTTCTGCAAACACGCGCACTTTGCACTTTGCACAGCCCCATATAGTCGAAATGGCGCCGCTTGGCTGCTCATAAGAGCCGCTGTCGAGTTCGCCCTCAATCTCAAGATCTTGTCTCGCGAAGAGCATATGCTCGCTGAACGCGCTTCCTGTGCGCGATTGGCAATCCGTGCAGTGGCAAGCGTAAGGCCGAAAACGAAAACCGTCGCGCAGAGTGTAAATGACGCCCCCGCAAATGCACCGTCCAGTTAACTCGCCTTGCATCGATTATGATCCCATGTCTGCTTTCAAGGGTCAATAACAGGATCTTCCGCGTCTGAGAAGTTGTGGGGAGCGGACGAGGATAGAGCTTGTCATTCTGCCCCAACCGCAGTCATCGTCGACCCAATCAACAGTTGTTCAAAATACCATTCGGCCATTTGCTGCATCTACTGCGAGCGCCCCATTAGGATGCTCTGAACAGCCAACATAGACGTGTCGTGTTCGAACACTCCACACTCGGTCAAAATTTTCTGGCAGCCGCCTTTAGGTGGTCCAGGCACAATTTTTGGTTTCCTACACGTCGCGCGCACGAGATTCCGATGCTATGAGAAAACCCAAGCAATCGATCTGGAATTTGCCACCTGCTCTTTGTTGTCGGCGGTGGGATGGCCCACAACTTATTGCGTGGAGTGTTTGCGCTGCTGGGCTAAACTAATTGGATATTAAACCGTTAACCATAGCGAACCTTGCTGGCACATCTAGCCGGGTCCACATTGTGACGGACGCTACAGAATATGCAGATCGCGACTACCAGTGACTTAGAAGACAGATGTTTGGAAAAACGAAATTCCGAGCGACATGTCGGTTTGATGCTGATTGCTAAAATCGAATCCATCGGCATGGAGTCGGTTTGTCGGATAAGAAATATTTCAGCCACGGGTGCCCAGATCGAAACAAACATCCCTCTGGAATGTGATCAATCAGTGGCACTTGAATTGCGATCCGACTTGAAATTGATAGGCCAGGTCAGATGGAGCAACGGCGAATATGCCGGACTTCAATTTGACACGCCCATCGACGTGACGCGCTATTTACTTCGGCCTGAAAGCAAAATTGACCGGATCAAGGTCAGAGCGCCGCGATACCAATGCCATGCTGAGGCAATGGTTATTACAGACATGGGCAATTTTCGTTGTCTTGTGTCTGACGTGAGCTTGTCAGGCGCGTGCATCTCAAATTTAACGTCAAAGGTAAAGCTCAAGCCGGGTCAGACTGTGCAGTTCAGCTGCGATGGTTTGCCGATCCGCCATGCCTGCATAGCTTGGGTAGATGGTGACAGGCTTGGATTAAATTTTCGGCATCCGGTTAGATATACCGAGTTGCAAGCTTGGCTGACAGATTATTCACGGCCGTCAATTCCCTCATCAATGCAACAACCGCTTCGTCTTGTCTGGAGTGGCAATAGGTTAGCCTCCTAAGCCCAAAGTCTCGGCACCAGTCTAGCCGGGATAAAGGGCAAGTTTTGGGGCCGCCATTATTTCCCGGTGACAAGAATGTTGTCGAGAGTGGTCAGTCCGGTTTGTTGCATATTGTCCGTAAGCTGCCCTCCGTTCGCCGTATGAACAAACGCAGCAAATAAGCACCTGAACTTGTTGCCTGTATGACCGGAATGTTGTGGATGCAGACATTAGCCCGACACTCTGTTATCAGATGCGCCTCGAGCTAAGGAGGATGCGATGCGTTGGTTCAAGCCAGTTGGTATATTATTCATGCCCGTGTCACTTATGGGTTGGCTTATCTGTTTGCTGGCCACTGCCTTTTGCGGCCAGGTATTTTGGGCAGTGGATCGCCACTCAAATTCCGTGAGTGACACGTTCTACAATGTATTCCCGTTTTGGGTTCCGACCATCCTTTTGGTCGCTTGGCTGGCTGACAGGACTGGAGGGAGGGCGGTCAACAGATTCTGACGCGCAGTGTCCGCTATGTTGTCGTGTCCTGACAGGCAGCTTTAATTTTATATTGCCGGTAACCTGTCATACATTCAGCCGGTGATCAAACGGCAGGTCACGACAGTGTCATAGCCCATCAGACAAGCGCAGG
>JANMJX010000056.1:0-2008 GCA_031371575.1 Sphingomonadales bacterium | reverse complement strand
TATGGGCATTCCGTTACCCGGCACGACCTGTTAGGTTGCACTTCGCCCGTTAATCCGCCAAAACCGGCAAATGTCCGATTTTACAGATACGCTGACCGACAAGCAGATCGAGATGATTGGCAAGCAGCCGGTCTTTTTCGTGGCCACTGCGGCATCCGACGGGCGGATAAACCTGTCGCCCAAGGGCTATGACGCGTTTCGCGTGCTGTCGCCGGCCCGCGTGGCCTATCTCGACCTCGGCGGCTCAGGCAACGAAACGCACGCGCATCTTGCAGCCGATGGGCGCATTACCATCATGTTCTGTGACTTTGACCGGCCGGCGTTGATCTTGCGCATTTATGGCAAGGGCAAGCCGGTCTTGCCGCAGGACCCCGAATGGGCAGCGCTTTCGGCGCATTTTACCATATTGCCCGGCACCCGGCAGATTTTCCTGATCGATGTGGAAAGCGTGCAGGGCGGTTGTGGCTGGGGCGTGCCGTTCATGGCCTTTGAACGCGAGCGCGAGACGCTGACCAAATATCATGCGCAATCGGACCCGGTAAAGTGGGTGGCCAAGACCAAAAAGCGAGTCCGCAGTATTGATGGCCTGCCGACCCGCGCGACCGACCGTTTTTTCGGACCAGCGAACTAACTGCATGACCTTGTCGAGTCCCGGCGCATGAGCCACGTAATCAAGGTTGCGACCTATAATATCCGCAAGGCAGTGGGGCTTGATCAGCACCGCAATCCTGCACGGATATTGTCGGTCCTCAATGAAATCGACGCTGATATTGTCGCCTTGCAGGAGGTTGACCGGCGGTTTGGCGCGCGCGCAAGTGCGCTGCCACTGTCGATGCTCACCGCGGACACGAATTATGTGCCCGTGCAATTGAACTTCCGCCCAGCGGCGATTGGCTGGCACGGCAATGTGATCCTCATTCGCAAGGGGTATGAGGTCCGCCATGCCCAGCCAATCGATATGCCGACGCTTGAACCACGCGGCGCGGTGATGGCGGAGCTGTCGGTCAACGGCCATCCGCTGCGCGTAATTGGCGTGCATCTGGATTTGTCTGGCCTCTGGCGGCGCAAGCAGATCCGCGCCCTGCTGGCCGCGATCGATGCCAGTCCGCGGCATATGCCGACGGTGATCATGGGGGACTTCAACCAATGGTCCGACAGTGGCGCATTGAGCGAGCTTGCCTTTCACCATCATCGGCTGGTGCAGACGCCGAAAAGCTTTCACACTGCGCGTCCGGTGGCGCGATTGGACCGCATCATCGTCAGCCATGATGTAAAGGTCTCCGCCGCCGATTGCCATGTGTCGCCATTGTCAAAGCAGGCGTCGGACCATTTGCCCTTATGGGCCACGATGCATATTGGTTAACTGCCTAAATAATAGGCAGGTGTATATTGCTGATTAATTAATAGGCACAAGTTTTTGATAGGGCGCCACGGCCGCCATTCAAAAGCGCAGCAAATCGGCGCTTCCCGCTGCTGTCAAATTTCTGGCACGACGTTTGCATATTGCACTGCACAACCAAAAAGGGGGGTGTGCATGAAATATATCGTCGCCATTATTAAGCCGCACAAGCTGGATCCGGTGCGCGAGGCGCTTACGGCGCTTGGCGTGTCCGGCATGACCGTAAGCGAGGTCAAGGGTTTCGGCCGCCAAAAGGGCCAGACCGAAATCTACCGTGGAGCTGAGTATGAAACCAACATGGTGCCCAAGGTGAAAATCGAAGTTGCCTGTGCAACCGATCAGGCGCCCGCCGTCATCGAGGCCATTCAGCACGCTGCCGAAACCGGCGCGATTGGAGACGGCAAGATCTTCGAATTCGAGCTCGCTGGTGCGTTGCGCATCCGCACCGGCGACACCAACGAAACCGCGCTCTGACGCGATAAAATCAAGCTAGGGGAACCATAATATGTCCAAGACATTGAAATTTTTAGGCGCGGCGGGGGCGACATTGTTCGCGGCCTTGCCCGCTTTTGCGCAGGAGGCTGCGGAAAAGGCAGCTGAGGGCGCTGC
>JANMJX010000034.1:0-2145 GCA_031371575.1 Sphingomonadales bacterium | reverse complement strand
CGGACCCACCGCGCTCAACAAGGTCATTGGCCTTGGCAACGACATGGCGCTCGATGACGGCGTAGGCGTCTGCGGCAAGGCGGGGCAAAGCGTGCCAGCGGGCGTTGGCCAGCCAACCACTTTGGTCAGCGCGCTCACCGTCGGCGGTACGGCGGGGTGAACGACAACGAAGACGAGGACGTCGAAATGGCGATGCCGCCAGCAGACTGGGCGGCAACGCTGCTGCGTTTCTGGTTCGACGAACATAAGGATTCCGACTGGTTCGGCGGTGGCCCCGATTTCGATCAGGCGGTCACGCACAATTTTGCCGGATGGCGCGATGCCATGCGTAGCCAACCGGTGGAGGCATTTAACGGTGATGCGGACACTGCGCTTGCGGCGATCATCCTGTTCGATCAGGTCCCGCGCAACGCCTATCGCGAAGCGGCTGAGGCCTTTGCCACCGACCATATTGCGCTCGCTATTGCCCGCCAGGCGGTCGCGTTGGGCCACGATGCAGGCTTGGGCAAGGATCAGCGGCTGTTTCTCTATCTGCCGTTCGAACATAGCGAAAGCGCCGCCGACCAGCGCGAATCGGTTCGGCTGATCAGCAGCCTGGGCGACCAGCGGCTGACGCAATTTGCGCTCGACCATCAGGCGATGATTGACCGCTTTGGACGCTTCCCGCACCGCAACAATGTGCTTGGCAGGGCCGACCGCGCTGGCGAAGCGGAAGCCGTGGCGTCAGGGCACAAATGGTAATACTTGCTTCGTTTTTTCAACAGGCATATGGTTAAGGCATAAGAATAGGCAGGTCGCTCGTCGGCCGGAACACCGTTCCGGATTAACAGGAGAATTGACCGTGCGCACCGCATTACACTTTGCAGGACTTATCTCGATCACCGCAGTGATTGCCGTCGTTCCCAGCTCCGCCCAGCAGAAAACCACTGGCCCCAAAGCCACCTATGCGATGGATGTGTCCACCATGTCCGGCATGGGCATGGGCGCAATGATGGGCGGCGGGCTTGGCAGTCTGCTCGGCGGTGGCGGTGGTGACAACTACATGCTGGACCTGCGGCTGACCTCGGCAACACCATCGCCGCAGCAGCCCGAAAAGGGCGAACATCTCTTCCTGCCCGCCGCGAAAATGGGCAAGTCGGTGCCCCTGCTTGGCGATGCTCCCGGCAAGCCTTCGAAGCCTGACCGCGACTATGACCCTCGTATCGAAAAGCCCAAGGGCCGGCTCCTGATGTTCTGGGGTTGCAACACAAAGGCGCCCAAGGGCCAGCCCTTCATCATCGATTTTGCCAAGATGCCGACTGCACAAATGCCCGCAGGGATGCCAGCGCAAATGCGCGGATATCAGGCAGCGGCCGCAGCGCGCGATGCCAATGCCGCGTGGTGGCCCAATGGCGGAAGTGGCAAGCAGCCCAAATCGGGCTCGTCGCTGCGCGGGGAGCATCGCATCACCAGTGGCTTCACCCCCGAAATCAAGTTTGCCGTGGCCAATGACTATATGGCGTCGCTGAAGATCAATCCGCGCGAGCAATTGGGCGCGATCCTGCTGGGCTGGAACGCGATCCCGACCGCAACCGGCTATGCCGCTTTTGCCATGGGCGGGATGGAGCGCGCGGGGCAGGGCGGCGATATGGTGATGTGGACTTCGGCCAGCAGCCGCGATTCCGCCGTTGGCATGGACTGGCTGTCTCCTGCCGAGGTCGCGCGGCAGATTGCTGCGAAAAACGTGATGCCGCCGTCGCAGACCACCTGCGCGATTCCAGCCGAGGCCAAGGCAGCATCCGGCGGCATGATGTTCGGCAGCATGAATGCCTTTGGCCCCGAAGAGAATTTTGCCTTTCCACCCAAGCCAGCGGATCCCAAGGCTGTGTGGAACATCGACTGGACCGCCAAGGTGCGGTTCCGTGCGTTCAGCAGCTTCCTGACAGGTATGGGCAGCATGGGCGAAATGGAGGACACGCCGGACAAAACCGACGAGCCCCGCCCGAAGAAAAAGTGCAAGGGCCCTATGGGCATTCCGTTACCCGGCACGACCTGTTAGGTTGCACTTCGCCCGTTAATCCGCCAAAACCGGCAAATGTCCGATTTTACAGATACGCTGACCGACAAGCAGATCGAGATGATTGGCAAGCAGCCGGTCTTTTTCGT
>JANMJX010000081.1:0-30192 GCA_031371575.1 Sphingomonadales bacterium | reverse complement strand
TGGCGGCGTTCAGGCGCATGTCGCGTTAGGCGACGCGGCTGTGTTGGAGCGCGCAGTGCAAGCAGCATTGGCCGCGCAGCCTGCCTGGGCGATGACCAATCCACAACGCCGTGCGCGCGTGATGTTTGAGTTCAAACGGCTGGTTGAAGCCAATATCAACGAATTGGCGCATCTGTTGAGCAGCGAACATGGCAAGGTGATTGCTGACAGCAAGGGCGACATCCAGCGTGGGCTTGAAGTAATCGAATTCTGCTGCGGCATTCCGCATGTGCTGAAGGGTGATTATACGCACGGCGCTGGGCCCGGCATTGATGTATATTCAATGCGTCAGCCTATTGGCATTGGGGCTGGCATTACGCCGTTCAACTTCCCCGCGATGATCCCCTTGTGGATGAGCGGCGTTGCCATCGCGACGGGCAATGCTTTTATCATCAAGCCAAGCGAGCGCGATCCAAGCGTGCCTGTGCGCTTTGCGGAATTATTTATCGAAGCTGGCTTGCCCGAAGGCATTTGCCAGGTGGTGCATGGCGACAAGGAAATGGTGGACGCTATCCTTGATCACCCAGCCATCGGCGCGGTCAGCTTTGTCGGATCGTCTGACATCGCGCATTATGTGTACAATCGCGGTGTCGCGAACGGCAAGCGCGTGCAGGCAATGGGCGGTGCCAAAAACCATGGCATCGTTATGCCAGATGCTGACCTTGATCAGGTTGTCCATGATTTGGCGGGCGCTGCCTTTGGCTCGGCAGGCGAACGTTGCATGGCATTGCCTGTCGTAGTGCCAGTAGGTGACGAAACGGCACAGAGGCTGAAGGCAAAACTCATTCCGGCGATTGAGGCTTTGCGTCTTGGCATCTCGACGGACGCGGAGGCTGATTACGGACCAGTGGTGACTCAAACCCACAAAGAAAAGATTGAAGGCTGGATCCAGACCTGTGTCGATGAAGGTGCCGAGTTGGTGGTTGATGGACGCGGGTTCACGCTGCAGGGGCATGAGAAAGGCTTCTTCATCGGTCCGACTCTGTTCGATCATGTCACGACAGACATGGAAAGCTACAAGGAAGAAATCTTCGGTCCAGTCTTGCAAATGGTGCGGGCTGCCGATTTTGAAGAAGCCTTGTCGCTTGCAAGCAACCATCAATATGGCAATGGCGTCGCGATCTTCACACGCAATGGCCACGCCGCCCGCGAATTTGCGGCCAGGGTAAATGTCGGCATGGTCGGTATCAACGTGCCAATACCTGTGCCCGTTGCCTATCATAGCTTTGGCGGATGGAAGCGCTCTGCCTTTGGCGATACAAACCAGCACGGGATGGAAGGCGTCAAGTTCTGGACAAAGGTCAAGACAATCACGCAGCGTTGGCCGGACGGGGCACCTGACGGTGGTAATGCATTTGTCATCCCGACAATGGGGTAAGCATCATGAAAATCGCATTTATCGGATTGGGGAACATGGGCGGCGGAATGGCCGAGAATCTGGTCAAGGCCGGTCACCATGTAAACGCTTTTGACTTGTCAGCCGAGGCACTCGCCAAAGCCGAACAAAATGGATGTGCGATATTCACGTCCGTGCAGGAGGCTGTGGCAGATGTCGATGCAGTGGTTTCCATGCTGCCAAATGGCAAGATCGTTGACAGTCTGTATGCAAATGATGTCGTCGGTCATGCACCCACCGATGCATTGCTTTTGGACTGTTCGACAATTGACGTCGGCACCGCACGCAACGTCACTGCCGCGGCTGCAGAGGCAGGTTATGAGATGGTCGATGCGCCGGTATCCGGCGGCATTGCCGCTGCCAATGGCGGGACGCTGACCTTCATGGTTGGCGGCACCGATAGCGCGTTTGCGCGCGCGGAACCGATTTTATCAGCGATGGGCAAGGCGGTCATCCACGCTGGCGCTTCGGGCGCGGGGCAGGCGGCCAAGATATGCAACAACATGCTCCTTGGTGCATCGATGATTGCCACATGCGAAACGTTTGCCATGGCCGAAAAGCTTGGTCTCGATCTTCAGACCTTCTTCGATATTTCGTCGAAAGCGTCAGGACAGAATTGGTCCATGACAAGCTATTGTCCTGTCCCGGGTGTCGGGCCGACGACGCCTGCGGATAATGATTACAAAGGCGGCTTTGCAACCGCGCTGATGCTCAAGGATCTCAAACTGGCGATGGAAGCCGCACAGTCGGTTAATGCAGACGTGCCAATGGGAGAAAAGGCCGCCGAACTATACGAAGCTTTTGACAAAGCAGGGCAGGGCGGCCTCGATTTTTCTGCAATCATCAAGACATTGGGATGAATAGGTGACTTCCGTACGTTGCCGACTACTTTAAAGAATTAGTGGGCGCTATTTTGGCGCGCCACTGAATCCGCTTGCCGCGCGCAACGCGTTGGCATCAAGTCGGTATCCATCAAGGAACACGGTCGATAAGCGACGAAGCGCAGCTAAATCCTTTGAAGCATCGCCTTCCACGAGGATCATGCTCGCTGTTTTTCCCTGTTCAATCGACCCAAACCGGTCAGCCATACCTGTCATCCGTGCCGGAATAATCGTCGCAGTTTGCAGCGCCTCTTCATTTGTAAGACCGGCTTGCTGGTAGAGTTCGAGTTCGCGAACCAATTCAAGTCCGGAACCATCGGTTCCGGCAACAATCGGCACACCGGCCTTTTGCAAATGTCCGATCAGAGCAACCATTTTGGCAAAACTAGCCTTGAAATCTTCACGCGTAAGCCCGTCAAACAACGGATAGCCGGCAACTTTCCAGCCGCGCGCTACAGCCGGCGGCGAGATATCTGCAAATGGCGCATAGGCCGGAAGAACCGCACTGCCATCGGAGGTCAGGCTACCTTCCCAGACCGAAATTGTGGGATCAATGATCGTTTTTCGCTGGGCAAGTTCAGCATAAAAGGCGCGCATCTCTGGTGAGTCCAGATTTACATCCTTGCCATATTTGGCCGGTCCTTCCAACCTTGCGGCCGTGTTGGCTTTATCGACAACCTCCTGCGGCATGGCTTGCATCATGATAAAGTTGATGTGTGTTATCTCATCATAGCCAGCGCGCACGGCATCTATCGGGCGCATACCTGCCGGTACATGCCCGTTCACGTGCAATCCAAGCCGATGCGCTTCGGCGGCGGCAGGCGCAATCCACGCTGGCGTCATGGACGTATAGAATTTTGCACCCCAAAGTCCGGCCTCCTTGATCTTGCGGACCGCCGCGACAGCCTCGTCAGCCGAACTGACGGTCAATGCGCCCTGCGCTGCCAACGGGTCTTTGCGGTCAATGATGACTGCGACCTTGCCATCCGGGGCGAGAAGGTCGCCCGCGGCACGCCGCTTCATGATGCTCAAGGATTCGTCGATCATTGATCCGGGGCTGCGGTAATTTGTGATGCCGGTTGCAACATTCTGCAACAGGTTCCAGTCGCTTCCACCGACATGTAAATGCGAGTCCCACAGGCCTGGCAGTAGCGTCTTGCCCTTTCCATTAATGACGGTCGTTCCAACAGGTGCGGTCATTGATCCAGCGGCAACTACGGCCTTAACCTTACCGTCTTCAACCAGCACCGCGCGGCCCGAAACGTAGCGACCTGCAACCGAGTCAAACAATAATACATCGTCGATGAGCGTTGGGGCACGGTTTACAGGGCTGAGGAATTTGTGCGCTACTTCACGTACCATGACGGCTTCGGTTGCGTCCTGGACCTCTTTCAGCTTTGGCCCCACATTCTCATATCCCGCTGGCAGTAATGAGATGACACCGGCATTGCCGAAATATTTGTCATCTTTTAACCACACTGGCGACGGAGAAAAGCCAATGCCCGTTATATAGGCGAGCTTCACACTTTCCTTGCCAGCCGGCCCGTCAATCTCGGTGGGCGCCCCGATGGAAATCGTCGCCCGGCCGCTTGGCAGCAGGTCAACGCCATTACTTCCTGCTTTGACAAGTGCGTCAATATCAAGTGCACCAGCAAGCCATGGACCGCCATAGCTGCTGTAGCGTTTATTCAGCAAGGGTGCGCTGCCCTGATCCACCGCTGTCTTCCAACGGGCAATGCCATTTGCATCCACGTTGAAAACTTCAGTCGCGTCGCCAGAGTCGGTATAACCACGTATAGCGATATCGGTCGGACGCCCGTCGGCAGCAATTGTGGTGGTTTGGTCGGTCTCGGTAATCCAGCCACGCAGCGACATTGACATGCGGTATGCGATTTTACCGTCGCTGGTCTTCCACGACCAAACATCTCCGTGCTTCCCCGCCGCTGAACTGATCGTGTAGTGCAATGCTGTGGGAGGCGGCTGGAGTAATTGTTCTTTGGGAGTTGGTTCGGCAAGAGACACGGTCGAACTGATTAACAGCAACAAAGCCAAAAATTTCATGCGCATGCGCATCCCCCCTTATGAAAACGCGGATGCTCCCAGATTTCGCACCCCGGCCATAAGGCAGTGAGCCACAGCTGGCTGCTTGTTGCAAGTACATAAATCGGAATAAGCCCCTAATCTCAAATGCAAAGAGATCCCCATACGAATTGAGATAAAGGTCCGTTGCGGCGCGCATATCGCCCGGTTAGATTTGATGTTTTAAGACAAAGAACGAGTTCTTGGTTGGTGGCAAATGATCGCGAAGGAAACGTCCACAACGCCGTCGGTTGCTGACCGTCCGCTCTATTGCCGGAATATGCCGATGCGGACGTACGTCTCATCAATATGCCTTATGTGTAATTGGTTCGGAACAACGGAGTGAGCGACCCGTTTGTTTGCCACAACAGTTGGTCAGGCTCCAGTATTCCTGTTTAGCTCGGTTCATCTGTGGAGATATTATGTCAACCAGGACGCTTAAATCCCCGTCGCAAAAAGCTGGCGAAGCGTCCATTAATGCGTTTCGACGTGAGCTTGGCCCGTTTGTGGTTGCTGCCGAAAAAACCCGCATGCCGATGTTGTTTCTCGACGCAACGGATGACTATTCCATATTATTTACGAACGAGGCTTTTCTGACATTAACGGGCTATAGCCGCGATGAGGTCATCGCCAAAGACGTCAGATCATTGCTTGCAAGTGGGTTTGACGATGAAAATCTGAAGTTGCTGGAGGCGGCATTCCTCGGTGAAGTTTGCGGAGAAACGGAAGTCCATTACATTCGGAAAGACGGAAGCGAATGCTGGGCGTCGATGTTGGTCTCGCCCGTTACAGACAAGAGCGGAAGTGTCGTCCAGTATTTTGCGTCATTCGCAGACCTGACGGCACACAGGCTTGAGAATAGACGATGCAAGACGTTGATCGATGAGCTTGATCACCGCGTAAAAAACACCCTCGCAACGGTTCAGTTGATGGTCACGCATGCGTTGCGAGACCCTGTCGTGCCGCCCAAGATTCGCGTGGCAATCGAAAGTAGGGTTCAAGCACTTTCTCGATCACATGATCTTCTCACCAAAACCAAATGGGATGGGTCGGGTCTTCATGATCTTGTGGATATGGCAATGACGCCGTTTGAAGCCATGCCGAACCGCAAAAATCGTATAACTATCGCCGGCGACAACATCATCGTATCGCCAAAGACCACCTTGGCCATTGCCATCGCGCTAAACGAACTCGCAACAAATTCGATCAAATATGGCGCCTTTGCCAATGACGAGGGCAGGGTGGCAGTGGAATGGAATTTGATAAAAGTCCCTTCGGGTGACCGCCTCCTGATCTGTTGGCAAGAGCGAAATGGACCGACCGTTTTGGAACCGACACATGAAGGGTTCGGTTCATGGGTTCTCCGACGCGGCATCGCGCACGAGCTGGATGGTACGGTTACGCTCGATTATCTGCCAAGCGGCGTAAGATGCGAGATCGACATTCCTGCTCCCTCCTTTGATCGCAAGGTCCCGTGATGGGAATATTGGACGGCATAAAAATTTTGGTGGTGGAAGACGAAATGCTCGTCATGATGAACCTAGAAGTTGCGCTGGAGGACTTAGGCTGCTCGTCAATATGCACTGTTGCCAGCGTGATAAAAGCAATTGCACTGCTCAATGAGCAAAACTTTGATCTCGCGATACTCGATGTAAATCTGGGCGGTGAGAAAAGTTACCCCATTGCTGATATTCTTATCGCGCGTGGCATACCATTTGCATTTTCCACTGGTTATTCCGACCACTTCGATCGGGCAGATTTGAATTGCCATCTCATTCTTCGAAAGCCGTATGCCGCACGCGATGTGGCCAACGTTGTGGACCAGCTTTTACACCCTTCAGAATTACCTAACTGATAAGCACAGAAAGAAACAGACATGCCAACAGCGATAGCAATCAACTGCTCATTGAAATCAAGTTCTGGTGAGCCATCCTCGACCGACAAAATGATCGAATTGCTAGCGGGCGAGTTCAAGAAACACGGCATCGATTTGGCTGAAACTATCCGCATTGCAGACTATAATGTCAAACCTGGCGTCAGTAGCGACGAAGGTGACGGTGATGACTGGCCTGATATTCGCAGTCGTATATTGGACGCTGATATTCTCATTTTCGGCACGCCCATCTGGCTTGGACAGACTTCAAGCATCGCTCAACGCGTTTTGGAGCGTATGGACGCGTTTTTAGGCGAAACAGATGATGCTGGCCGCATGCCAAGCTTCAACAACGTGGCCGTTGCCGCGATCGTTGGCAATGAAGATGGCGCGCATCGCGTAACTGCGGATTTATTCCAGGCGCTCAATGATGTGGGTTGGACGATTCCAGCCGCTGCATCTTGCTACTGGGTGGGTGAAGCAATGCAGAGCGTTGATTTTAAAGATCTGGCTGGACCCCCTGATAAGATTGCTCAGGCGGCAAAAATGCTTGCCGCAAATGCAGCGCATATCTCAGAGCTTCTGTCCGCAAATACATATAAGGGCGTTCCAGCCAGCGGTGGCTAAAGCGTCGGCATAGGCACATCAGCGTTGTTTAGACACCTGACCGGCTGAAGCCCAACCTCGTGAAGTAAGACGAACTGCTCAGATCGCATCAAATTCTGTCATACACCGAAATGCCGCCGAGCTTTCACCCGGCGGCATTCACTTTCTCAAGCTCTCGAAATTATGCGTAAGACACAGTCACCTTTGGCTGACGCTTTGCGGCACGCAGGGCACCACCAACGAAGCCTAACCCAAGCAACATCAAAGTCCAGGTTGTTGGCTCAGGGACGGCGGCAACCTGCTTTGAGATAACAAGCGTGCTATTTGACGAAGGGAAAAAAGGATTTGTTAGCTGAAATGTCCCAGCGGAGAAGACGGGCGCGCTGCCCGTTCCTGTAAAGAGCGGCCCAGCGCCCGAATATTGTGTAAAATCAAGACCCGGAGCGTTGATGCTTAGAACGGCAAAAACTCCTGTTCCGAAGCTGATCGTAGGGATAACGGTGTTTGTACCGTTGACCGTTCCGTTAATATTGGAGAACACAGATTGCTCGCCAAAGAAGGTTTGTGAGCTGTTTGGGGTAGGATTTGAGTCGAGCTGGAAAGTAACGTTACGACCTCCCGTAAGTTCAAAAAGCAAAGTTGCTGCGCTCGCTGGAACTGATACAGAGGCTGAAAGTATAGCAGCTGACGTCAATAAAATCTTGAATTTCATGATATATTCCTTTTACTCGATTCCCCTCTAATTGAAAATTTTAACCATAAATCATGAATTAGCAAATTGTGATGAATGTTGACGATCAAATATTACATTAAAAATTTGTTCAAAGATAATGCAAACGTATTCATGTATATTGCAAAGGTTTTCTAAACGGTGGTTTTATACTTGAAACCTGCATGTAATTACCTTGAAGAAATCCGAATGCTGAATGGTGGTGGATCAGCATCTTCTAATTGGCCGACTGCGTCGCGATGTAATGGGCTGGATGGGTCGTCAAACATGTGTTGCTCTACAGCGAGCGACAAATTGGGATAATGCTGCTTCAGAACCATTTTCACGAAAGCGCTAGAGACAATATTCAGGGGTCGTTTCAATCTCGGCGGGCATTGGCCTATGTTGTACGGACCTGCTCAAGCCAGCAGCAACGGCATACAAAAATGCGGAAATGCACGTTGCTTTCACGCAACCCAATAACAACAGTTTTGCTGCTATTATGAAGATAATTATGACGACATATCATAGTATTAGGATGGTTCCCCGGTAAGGATTCGAACCTCAATAGACGGAGTCAGAGTCCGTAGTCTTACCGTTAGACGACCGGGGAACAGGGACTGGGCCTATATGCCGGGGGATATGCGTGGTCAACCCACTGAAAGTGGTACTCGCCGCAATGTTCAAAAATCTTGAAATTTTTCTATCCATCGCGTAGCACGATTTTCAGGTACCGGCGACACATTCGCCCGGATAGAAAATAAGAAGTGAGTTAACGGCTATGGGCGAAAATGTCGCGCCATCGCCGCAAAAGGGACGCGGGCGAAAACGGAAAAAACCGTCCCGTCACAAAAATGCGGCACCCAAGGCTGCAAAGTTGCAGCAGGCCTCAGTGGATGGCGCAGCGCGTGCCGAAGCAGCGAAGGTTTCTCCAAAAGCACCCAACGGATCCCCGCAAGCCGACAAGGCAGGGTTACGTCGGAACTGGCTGGAGCGCACAGCTTATGCAGCGCTAGATCTGGGCACCAACAACTGCCGGTTGCTGATTGCGCGTGCAGGCGGCGATGATTTTACGGTCGTTGATGCGTTTTCACGGGTTGTGCGGCTGGGGGAGGGGCTGACTTCTACTGGTCGTATGAGCGACGAGGCAATGGATCGCGCGGTTGAAGCCCTGGCGGTGTGCGCCGAGAAACTTAAAAAGCGAAATGTCGTGCTAGCCCGGTCCGTTGCAACCGAAGCGTGTCGGCAGGCTGTGAATGGCGCGCAATTTATCGAGCGCGTCAAACGCGAAACCGGGATCCATTTGGATATTATCAGCCCCAAAGAAGAGGCCCGACTGGCTGTCATGGGGTGCCATGCTTTGCTTGAGGATGGTGCAGGCCCAGCATTGATCTTTGATATTGGCGGCGGGTCGACCGAACTGGTTCTTGTATCCACCAGCAGTGTCATCCCGGAAATCCTCGATTGGGTCAGCGTCCCATGGGGCGTAGTGTCCCTAACCGAGAGCGAGAGGGTTGACGGCGACAGCCCCGAACAGCTGAGAAAAAGTTACCAATCTATGCGTGACAAGGTCATGGCAAGTTTTGCCGAATTCGCGGCGCGCTTACCCGAAGATGGCGGAGACCGGCGGCTTTTGGGGACGTCAGGAACCGTAACAACGCTCGCGAGTGTTTACTTGAAGCTCAATAGCTATGACCGACGGGCAGTTGATGGACTGCACCTGCCGACCACAGCGATGCGTGCGATTAGCAGCGAGTTGGCACATCGAAACATATCAGGGCGCGCCGAGTTTCCAACGATTGGGCATGAACGGGCCGATCTTGTGGTGGCGGGATGTGCCATACTTGAATCCATCTTTGACATATGGCCTGGCGAGAGGCTTGGCGTAGCGGATCGTGGAATCCGCGAAGGCATATTACGCGCGTTGATGGCCAGCGATGCCAATCGCCGCAACAGGCGGAACTAAATCATGGCAGATAATCTATTTGGTGGAAAAGACTCCGGACGGACGCTTGCAGGCAAGCAAAAGGTGAAGACCGCAAAGCGGCGGAGTGCGCAGTCAACCCGCTGGCTTGAGCGGCAATTGAATGACCCATATGTGAAGCGCGCCCATGGCGAAGGCTACCGTAGCCGGGCAGCCTATAAGCTGGTCGAACTGGACGAGAAGTTTCACATATTGCGCGGTAAAAAGGCCGTCGTCGACTTGGGCGTTGCGCCTGGGGGATGGGCGCAAGTTGTACGTCGGCAACAACCTAAGGCAGCCATTGTCGGTATCGACCTGCTTCCGGTCGATCCCTTGGAAGGTGTCGTGTTGCTTGAATTGGATTTCATGCACGACAGCGCTCCTGATAGGTTGATTGCCGAACTGGGCAGTGCACCCGACCTCATATTATCGGACATGGCGGCCAACACAGTCGGGCACAAGCAAACCGACCATTTGCGGACTATGGGCCTTGTCGAGGCGGCAGTGGATTTTGCGGTCAAGGTGCTCATGCCCGGTGGCGACTTTGTGGCGAAGGTGTTCGCAGGTGGAACGGATCCCGCGATGCTGAGCATACTCAAGTCAAATTTCACTACCGTCAAACATGCGAAACCGCCGGCAAGTCGCAAGGGTTCAGTTGAATGGTATGTGATTGCCCAAGGTAAAAAAGCCTAAAAGCAATATACGCATTCACCCCTGTTTACGGGCCTTTTCCACTGCGCTTTTCAAAGCTTCATATCCCAACGCACCTTCCAGCAACTGATCGCCTATAATGAATGTGGGCGTTCCATTGAACCCGATTTGCTGCATCATCGCGAGGTTGCGCTCAATCTCCTTTGATGCCTCCGGAGAAGCTGCAAATTTGCGGGCGGCCGCCATGTCCAGTCCCGCAGTTTGCGCGGCGACAGCAATATTTGCTTCATCGGCTCGCCCGGTTGCAAAAAGAGCATCGTGAAATACCTTGTGCTTGCCCTGGCGCGCTGCAGCAAGCGCCCACAAAGCTGCGTTGCGGCTCGAAGCGCTCAGGATAGGTAGCTCACGATACACGAGGCGTATATTGGGATCGCTTTCTAACAATCGCTGCACATCTGGCACGCTGGCACGGCAGAAGCCGCAATTATAGTCCGTAAACTCGACGATCGTGACATCACCTTTTGGATTTCCAGCCTCCGCTCCGGGAAAAACCTTGGTAATGTCATCGCCAGCTTCGGTTAGCCGCTTTGCAGCATCCCGCTTTTGCAAAATGGCGACAGCATCGGTGATGATTTCAGGATTTTCCAGAATATAGGCCTTGACCAACGCCTCGGTAGCCTTGCGTTGTGCACTCGACATACCGGCTGCTGCAACAGCCTCGTCAGCGGACTTCGTGGCGCTCTCGCTCGTTGGGGGAGTCGTTATAGGGCCTGGCTTTGCCGAGGCCGACCAAAGCATATATCCCCCAAGCGCCAGCAATAAAGCTAAGCCAATGGCCAAGGCGATGACGACGGGACGGTGGTTGGCATTATTATTCATATCGTTGGTTAGCTGCGAAGCATTCTTTCTGCCAGCATTTTAGCGACGGCGCTTTTTCAACGATGCCAGCTGTGCTTCAGCTACCATGTTGATATCCTGCGCCCGGATCCAGTCTGGCGAATATTCGGCGAGTCCTGCCATTGCCGTCTGCGCATTCGGCAACGCAAACTGCGGCGCACCCTCCATCAAGTAGCGCTCGGCGCTCGCAAGCGCTGCGCGCGCCGTATCGCCTTTTTGTTCGTAGACGACGCCAAGCTGATACCAAGCAAATGGGTTCTGATTGTCTTTGGTAACGGCGGCTTTCAGCACTTGAACAGCTTCATCCAACTTGCTTTTGTCCTCGGTGGCAATCAGGGCATGCCCAAAAATTGCAGCTATCAGCGGTTGGTTGCCAGTGAGGCTCACTGCTTTGCGCAAGGGAAGTATGGCATCCTCAGGTCGCCCTGACTCGAGCAGGATTTGGCCGTGCAATTCAAGAAAATAGGGATCATCAGGCGCCGAAGCAACGAGTGCGGATGATTCATCGAGCGCCTTTTGTGGATAGGCTGATTTATGCCAGGCGTAAGCGCGGGCGTAGCGGGCGGGTACAGATGTGTCTGTTTCGGGATAATCCCGAAACGTCGTTTTTGGGTCGGCAAGATACCCGGTGAGCTTCGCCTTAATGCGTTTGAAATCGGTTTCCCATTTTGGGTTCAACGGCGCGTTCCAGGCGGGGTCTACGGAATAGGTATCTTCAAGCACGGCAATACGTTCGCCCGACAACGGGTGGGTGCGACCATAGCTGTCCTCTTGAGGGATGCCGAGCCTGAATTCGAAATTTTGAAGCTTTTTGAAAAAGCTGATGGAACCTCGGCCAGAAATTCCCGCCTTCGAAAGATATTGTGCGCCAGATGCGTCGGCCGTGCCCTCTTGCCCGCGGCTATAAGCCAGAAATTTACCCAAGGCCGCTTGTTGACCAGCCGACAAAATGCCCATGCCAGCCTCGCCCGCGCCCGCTGCAATCGCAGCTGCTGCCAGAATAAGACTTGCAATGCTGATACCGCTCGCCGCGGACACGCCTTCATTATAACGCACAGCGTGGCCGCCTGCGACGTGACCCAGTTCATGTGCAATGACGCCTTGCACCTCGTTTGCAGAAGTCGCAGCATCAATCAGGCCGCTATGGATGTAAACAGCTTGGCCGCCAGCGACGAACGCGTTGATCGATTTGTCGTTGATCAGAATGATATCGACATTTTTAGGGTCTAATCCCGCCGCCTCGATCAATGGCGCTGAAATCTCATCGAAAAAGGCTTCTGTTTCTGCGTCGCGCAAAATCGACTGCGCCATCGCCGGCTGAAACGACACCAATGTCGCCAGGAACAGGATAAACACCGCTCGAACGGCGCGAAACGCAATGTTGTTCATGTCTCCTGAATGACCGGATATGCATGAACGCGCAATGAAGAAGTTGGGCAAAACGAAGCCCCGCCGGTCAATGACCAACGGGGCTTCGTGGTGTTTGATGCCATCTGTTATCCGAAGGTGCGCTGCCACCAGCCTGTACGTGGCGCGCCATCTTCGGTATCGGTAGAAACGACGTCCTGCGCAGCGTCTTTCGCAGCAGCTTTCTTACGCGGCGCTTTCGGCTTGGCCGCAGGAACTTCGGCAGCCATTTCTGCAACAGCTTCAGCAGCAGGCGCTTTGTCCTTGGCCTTGGCACGGGGTTTGGCTGGGGCCTTCGCCTTGGCGACGGGGGCCTCGTCCGTGGCAGCGGGCAAATCCGCAGCAGGAGCTTCCGTTTCGACAGCTACAGGCTCAATCTTCGGCTTTGCGCGGCTACGGCGCTTTGGCTTTGCGTCGGCTTCTTCCGGTGCGACTTCAACAGTCTCGACAGGTTGCGTGTCAACTGCATCGGTTGTGTCGTTAACGGTCTCGGTACCCGCTTCCTGACGATCCCGGCCTCTGCCACCGCGACGACCGCGACGTGCCTTTGGTTTGCTCTCGCCATCTATGGGTGGATTTGACGGCACTTCGTCGCCTTCTGGACGATCTGAAGCAACTGCTTCATTCTCGCCAGCGACGCCTTCTTCACCTTCAGGACGGCCATCGCGCTCACGACCCTTGCCGCCGCGGCGGCCGCGCCGACGTTTGCGCTTGCGGCCTTCGCCGCCTTCGCCTTCTTCGCGGGGGCGTTCTTCACGGGCACGGCGTGGTTCGCGGGCCACTTCTTCGGCTTCTTCCATTTCGTCTTCGAAATCATCGATTTCATCTTCGATATCGTCTTCTTCGATGTCGATGATAGGCGGCAGAGCGACTGGGCGTTCCGGACGCGGACCCGAGCTTGAAACTGCAAGCTTAGCGCCCTCAGTTTCGCCGTTAGGCACGATCAGAACGCGGACATGGTAGCGGTCTTCAATTGCCGCCAATTCTGCGCGCTTGTTGTTAAGGCAATAGATGGTGGCCTCTTGGCTGGCTTGCAGCACGATCTGGTTGCCATGGCCCTTTGCGGCTTCATCTTCGATTAGGCGAAGTGCCGACAAGGCGGCCGAAGACGCGGTCCTTACCAGACCAGTGCCTTCACAATGCGGGCATTCGCGTGTCGACGCCTCAAGTACGCCGGTGCGCAAACGCTGACGACTCATTTCCATCAGGCCAAAGCTTGAAATACGGCCGACCTGAATGCGGGCGCGGTCGTGCTTCAACGCTTCTTTCATCGCGCGCTCAACTTTGCGGGCGTTCGAGTGATGCTCCATGTCAATGAAATCGATCACAACCAGACCAGCCATGTCGCGCAGACGCAATTGGCGGGCGATTTCACGCGCGGCTTCCAAATTGGTGGAAAGCGCGGTTTGTTCGATGCCATGTTCTTTGGTCGAGCGGCCCGAGTTGATGTCGATCGACACCAAAGCTTCGGTTGGGTTGATGACAATGTAGCCGCCGGATTTCAGCTGGACGATTGGCTGATACATAGCGTTCAGCTGGTCTTCGACATGGTAACGCTGGAACAAGGGTACAGGATCGGCATAATGCTGCACACGCTTTGCATGGCTTGGCATCAGCAGTTTCATGAAGTCCTTGGCGGCCTTGTAGCCATCGGGTCCTTCGACGAACACCTCGTCAATATCCTTGTTATAGATATCTCGGATGGCACGTTTGATCAGATCGCTGTCGGTATGGATCAGCATGGGCGCTGCGCCACGCAATGTGCGTTCGCGGATTTCGTCCCAAAGACGCGCCAGATAATCAAAGTCGCGTTTAATCTCAGGCTTCGTACGGGCAAGGCCCGCCGTCCGGATGATGCAACCCATGGTTGATGGCAAGGTGAGATCGGAAATAATGGATTTCAGACGCTTGCGGTCGGCGGCGCTGTGGATTTTGCGGCTGATACCGCCGCCATGCGACGTGTTAGGCATCAACACGCAATAGCGGCCAGCAAGACTGAGATAGGTGGTAAGCGCAGCGCCCTTGTTGCCGCGTTCTTCCTTCACAACCTGCACCAGCAGAACCTGACGGCGGTGAATCACGTCCTGAATCTTGTAGCGGCGGCGCAGGTTCATGCGCTTTGCACGGACCTCGTCGCTTGCCTTTGGCGCGCGTCCCTCACCATTACGGCCACCGCGTCCACGACGGCGGCGGTTGTTTCGGCCGCTGTCGCTGGCGTTATCTTCCCGCTCATTCTCGTCTGACTCGTCGCCATTGCCGTTGAGGTCGGGTTCTTCCCCTTCAGTCATGTCGATGGTGTCGATGCTGTCGTCGCTATCGACTTCGATAAGGTCGGTCACGTCGTCTTCACGTTCTGCAGAGCCCTGCATGATGTCGGAAGGCTCGTCGCTTTCCTCTTCTTCCTGCTCGCGCAGTGCAGCTTCTTCAGCAGCAGCTTCAGCTTCTTCAGCTAAAAGCCGTTCCCGGTCTTCTCTGGGAATCTGGTAATAATCAGGGTGAATTTCGGCAAAGGCCAAAAATCCGTGACGGTTGCCGCCATAATCGACGAAAGCCGCCTGAAGCGAAGGTTCGACTCTGGTTACTTTTGCGAGGTAGATATTGCCTTTGAGCTGCTTGTGCTCCGCCGATTCAAAATCAAATTCCTCAATCTGGTTTCCTGTTACGACTGCGACCCGGGTTTCCTCCCGGTGACGCGCGTCGATTAGCATACGCGTTGTCATGTAATTTACTCCAGCGAGCCAGGCGCCCGGTTGTCAGCCAAGGGCCGCTCGCTTCATTGTTGATGCGTTGCCGGACAAAACGCACAGCGTTCGTGTCGGCAAAGCGATATGGTGGGAATGTAAGAATTGCGTCTGCTGCTTGTGCATGGCGGGCGTGTCTCGCGCGCGCTCGATTTCCAACCCATGCGCCATTCCCTGACTGGGCGGCGTTGGTGGAAATATCATGCCTCATGTAGCGTCAACCTGTTAAAATGCCGCACGGTAGTGACCACGCGGCGGCGTAAAGGGAAGTTCTTTAGATTTCCCCGAGCGTCTTCGCTAGCACTCCCACAGTTAGTCGGCAAGAGCATCAAGCGAAATACCGACCTATTATCAGCGAAGGCATTCGTTTTTGCGCATATATGGTCATCAGTTATTCCTGGTTTGACGCCAACCGGTCTGGAATGGACCATTCTGGGCAATCTCGTCGAACGACGTTGAGATGCAGTCGAATAAAATACTGGACGAACGATATGGCAAAGTCGCACAAGCGGCATATGCGTAGTGCTGTGCTATTTGCTGCCTTGTTGATTGTCGCCACGCCGGTGATGGGCGGTGCTATCCTGCCAAGTTCGATAGTCAATGTCCAATATGACCCAGCTAAAGCTCAGATCGGTACATGGCAGGCTGCCATATCCAATCGTATCGTGTCGGATGCCCGGGGCGCTTTTTCTTCCCGCGTGCCGCCTGCTAGGTCGACGGCTTTGTGGGACAGCGGAGCGCACAAGACGCTTAACCTTTCCGACATGGCATTTAGCGCGGAACCACCAAAGCGCCGCTACGAGGTTACAGCGCCGATTCGGACCAATATAGGCACTGGCTTGCCCGTCATCAGCGGGCCTTCTGACACCAGCCTGCCACTTGTTGTCATTGATCCGGGCCATGGCGGACACGACCCCGGCGCGGTTAGCCCTTATGGAGGGCAGCAGGAGAAAAACCTGACGCTTGCGATTGCAAAGGCAGTCCGCGACGAAATTCTCAAAAACGGACGAGTGCGCGTTGCTTTAACCCGTGAATCCGACAAATTTGTTGTCCTGCAGGACCGCTATCAACTCGCGCGCAAAATGAATGCGGATCTGTTCATTTCCATTCACGCCGACAGCGCAGAAAACCCCGAGGCCAGCGGCGGAACAGTGTACACTTTGTCAGAAGTAGCCTCGGACCGCGAAGCACAGCGGCTCGCAGCCCGTGAAAATAAAGCGAATATCATTAACGGGGTCAATTTGGGCGGATCAGACGCCAATGTCTCTTCCATCCTGATTGACCTTACACAGCGTGAGACAATGAATGTCTCGGCCGATTTTGCGCAATTGCTTCTTCGTGAGGCGATACCAAATATGCAGATTCGCAGCAATTCGCACCGGTTTGCCTCATTCATTGTCTTGAAGGCACCGGATATGCCGTCGGTGCTTTTTGAAACAGGTTATATAAGCAACGAGGCTGACGTCCGTTTTTTGTCGTCTGAAAATGGCCAGCGCAAGGTCGCCAGGACGATGGCCAACGCCATTGCGGTCCATTTCGCGCGACGGACCGCATCACGTTAAGCCCAGCAGGAATGTCACATCACCAATTTCGCTTAATTTGCTGATTATGATTCTGGACCTGCTCGGCAAATCGGCTAGATAGGGCC
This sequence comes from Sphingomonadales bacterium, assembly GCA_031371575.1. GTDB lineage: Bacteria > Pseudomonadota > Alphaproteobacteria > Sphingomonadales > Sphingomonadaceae > Sphingorhabdus_B. The sequence continues at coordinate 13,302 of JANMJX010000081.1, read as the reverse complement.
CGCAATGGATAACGCCCCCCTACCTGCCGACGAGCCCAAATCGCTCAGCTACAAACTGAAACGCGATGCCGAGGGGTTTAAGGGCCGCTGGCAACAATATTGGCAACGGAAACGCTTTCGCTTGGCCGTTTACGCCTTGGGTGGTCTCCTGTTCCTGATGCTTGCTTTTTGGGCCGTTTTTGCGCGCAATTTGCCTGATGCCGATGCGCTCATCGAATATGAATCGCCGCTGCCAACGGTGGTCCGTGACGTCAATGGAGAACCGTTTCATAGCTACGCGCGCGAACGCCGCGTTCAGCTGGAATATGCCGACTTCCCAAAAATGCTGGTTCACGCCTATCTTGCAGCAGAAGACAAAACCTTTTTCAGCCATGGCGGCATTGATTATCCCGGAATCGTCTCTGCAATTTTTGACAATATTGTGAGCAGTAAACGCTCGCGTGGCGCATCCACGATCACACAGCAGGTTGCAAAAAACCTGCTGCTGACGAACGAATATAGCTACACGCGGAAAGTCAAAGAAGCCATCTTGGCCAAGCGGATCGAGAGCGCGCTTACCAAGCCCCAAATCCTGTCGCTCTACCTTAATGAAATCGCTTTGGGCCGTCAGGCATTTGGCGTCGAAGCCGCTGCGCAAGCCTATTTCGGGAAAAGCGTTGACCAGCTGCAACTCCATGAAATGGCGTTTCTCGCCATATTGCCCAAGGCACCTGAACGCTATGGCCGCGCAAAAAATGCCGATGCGGCCATTTCGCGGCGCAATTGGGTGCTTGGCGAAATGCGGGCGAACGGCTGGATTACGGATGCGCAATTGGCATCGGCAAGGGCACAGCCACTTGGTCTCGTCACGCAACGCGGCACTGGGTACAAAAATATCGGCGGATATTTTGCTGAGGAAGTGCGCCGTCAGTTGATCGAAAAGTTCGGGGAAACCGAAAGTGCAGGACCTTATAGCGTATACTCGGGTGGTCTGTGGGTGCGGTCATCCATGAACCCCGAATATCAGGTGCTTGCAACAAAGGCGCTGCGTGACGGCTTGCTGCGTTACAATGCGGGCAAGGCTTGGAAAGCCAATCTTGGCAAGATTGATGTAACGGATAACAATTGGTCATCGCGTTTTGCCGCAACCAACATTGGCATTGATTACGCCAATTGGCGTGCGGGTGTAGCGCTTGGCAAAAACCGCGTGGGCTTTGCTGACGGCACTGTCGCCCGGCTGGACGGTTCGCCCGCCGCGATGAAAGCAGGCGATGTGATTGCTGTTGCCCCCAACGGACCAAATAGCTTCGTAGTGCGCAGCGTACCTGAGGTCGGTGGCGGCATGGTCGTCCAGAACCCCACAAACGGCCGTGTGCTTGCTATTCAAGGTGGTTTTGACAATCGTATTTCCAGCTTCAACCGCGCCACGCAAGCGCAGCGTCAGCCTGGGTCCACCATCAAGCCATTTGTGTATGCGACGGCGCTGGACAACGGAATGACGCCGACATCGATCATCGTCGATGGGCCGTATTGCGTGTGGCAGGGCGCCAATCTCGGACAGAAATGTTTCCGTAACTTCAGTGGCCGGGGCGCAGGTCCGCAGACCATGCGCTGGGGCCTGGAACAATCGCGCAACCTTATGACGGTGCGTGCTGCAGCGGAAGCGGGCATGGACAATGTCACAGACACATTCCGCGCAATGTCTATCGGTGATTATCCGGATTATCTTGCTTATGCCTTAGGCGCTGGCGACACGACCGTGCTGAAAATGGTGAATGCCTATTCCATGCTCGTCAACCAAGGGCGCGAACTTAAACCGACATTGATTGACTTTGCCCAGAACCGGAAAGGCAAGGTCATTTGGCCTTCCAAATGGAAACCGTGTAAGGGCTGCCGCGCGCCAGACTGGAACGGCAAGCCGATGCCGCGCTTTGCGCCTGCTGGCAAACAGGTTATGGATCCTGTCACGGCTTATCAAGTGGTGCATATGCTTGAAGGTGTCATCGAACGCGGCACAGCAGTGACCTTGCGTGACCTCAATCGACCCTTGTTCGGCAAAACCGGTACAACCACCGGACCTACCAATGTCTGGTTTATCGGGGGATCGCCGCATCTTGTTGCTGGCCTGTATCTGGGCTTTGACCAACCGCGCAACATGGGTGGATATGCCCAAGGCGGTTCGCTTGCTGCGCCAGTCTTCAAACAATTTGCGCGTACGGCCATGGCCGACATGCCCAAAACGCCGTTTATCGCGCCTGCCGGAACGCGGCTTGTCCGCATTGACCGCAAAAGTGGCAAGCGTGTTTATGGCGCTTGGCCTGGCGAAGACCCCAAAGGCGCAGTGATTTGGGAGGCATTCAAAGCCGAGACTGAACCCAAGCGTTCTATCCGGCAGGATGAAATGGCGGCACGCGGAGACAAGCCGATGAAAAAGGATTCATCGCAATCTGCGACGTCCGCGGATTTATCGGCATCGTCAAATGCGAGCGTCGGCACGAAGCGAGATCAGGAATTCATCCAGCAAGACGGCGGAATATACTGATTCTTTGGGTCTTTTGAGCCTTGGGGATCAAAGCGTCAGAATTTGACCTCAGGAGCGGCGATCACATTTGCGCGTTCGTCTGATCCCAGTTCCCAAAATTTCTCTTCGTTGAAGCCAAGGGTACCGGCAAACAAAACAGCAGGAAAAGCCTGACGCGCGCCATTATAGTCTGCCGCAGCAGCATTATAAGCTCGGCGGGATGCGGCGAGCTTGTCCTCTACATCCGACAATTCGTGCTGCAGCGTTTGGAAATTTTGATTGGCCTTCAAATCCGGATAGCTCTCGGCCAATGCGAACAGGCTTTTGAGAGCGCCGGAAAGCCCGGCTTCTGCGCTCGCTGCGGCAGAAGGCCCTGATGCACTCAATGCGGAGTTACGGGCCGAAATCACGGCATCGAGCGTAGATTTCTCGTGCGCTGCGTATCCTTGCACCGTGTTAACTAGATTTGGAATAAGGTCATGCCGCTGGCGCAACTGCGCGTCGATATCCGCCCATCCCTGACGCAGATTCTGGCGCAAGCCGACGAGCCGATTGTAAATCAGTATCGCGACAAGACCGAGTATAATTACAGCTACTAATATCCATACAGCCATTTGCTTTACTCCCCCTCAAACGGTCGATAGCATGGAATATCATGCGATGGGGGGATTGCAAAACATGATATCATTGCCGGATGTCGATACCCTTTTGACGGACGGGCTGCAGGAGCGACTTAACGCTTTGTCCGACGAACGGGCTAAAGCGCGCGAAAAAGTCATCTGGACTTCAGGTGGTGGGGTCGTCGCCGGACTAATAATCGGCTTCACTCTTTTTGGTTTTGGCGCGCAGCAATTCGCCATTGGCGCCGGCGTGCTTATTGCAGGTGGTGCATTTGCCTGGGCAAATGCGATCCGGCAGAAAATGATCAATTCGCTTAAGGGTGAAATGAATGGTGCGCTCGCAAAGGCGCTGCAAATCGATTATTCGGTCGATGCTTTTTCAGGTCAAGAATTCCAGCGCGCCTGTGACTTTGAACTTCTGCCCGCTTATGATGACTGCAGCTTACAAGACCAATGGCACGGCAGCATCAATGGGACGGCTTTTCTGTTATATGAGGCCAAGCTCACCGAAATGCGGGGGTCTGGAAAAAACCGGCGACGGGTAACTGTTTTCGACGGCATCATTTTGCGTTTTCAGTTCGCGCGGCCATTTCTTGGTACGACGCTGGTGCGTCGTGACGGTTTCAAGCTCACTCTTTTTGGGGACAGCAAATCTTTGGCAGGATATGAGCTGGAGCGGATCAGAATGGTTGATCCACGATTCGAGGACGCCTTTGACGTATATGGAACCGATCAGGTCGAGGGCCGCTATCTGGTGCATCCGGCTTATTGCGAGCGCTTGATTGATCTGGAAAATGAATTTCAGGGCGAGAAACTGGCCGCATTATTTTTCGGCGGTGATTTGATTGTGACGCTGCATACTGGCAATCTGTTTGAAAGCGCTACGCTGACACAAGATGCGGACCGCGAACTGCTCGGCCAAACAATTGGTCAATTCGGCGCAATTGCGCGCCTGGTCGAAGTTCTGAATGAACAACCACGCAACTAGCTACCTTTGACTTGAGCGCCCAATCGTCTAAAGGCCGCGGCTGACCTTTTCATTCCCTTGGAGTTTCCTATGCGCGCCGACGCAGAAGGCTATGTTGCCCGCATTGATGCCGCCCTCAACCTCGTCAAGATGTCACTTGACTGGGATCGTGCATTGCGCCGCCTTGATGAACTCAATGCCAAGGTCGAGGATCCGACATTGTGGGACAATCCGAAGGCTGCCGAAGAGGTGATGCGCGAGCGCCGCAGGCTGGATGCGGCGATTTCCACGGTGCGCGAGATTGATGCTGATAAGGCAGGAACGGTTGAACTGATCGAGCTTGCCGAGATGGAAGGCGATGCCGCGCTTGGCGATGAGGGCGCAGCCGCACTCAAGAGTTTGGCCGACCGTGCGGACCGCGACAAGGTTTCTGCGCTGCTTTCAGGCGAAGCGGACGGCAATGATACCTTTATCGAAATTCACGCAGGCGCTGGCTGAACCGAAAGCCAGGATTGGGCCGAAATGCTTCAACGCATGTATTATCGCTGGGCCGAACAACGTGGCTACAAGGTGGAAATGGTGGATTATCAGGCGGGTGATCAAGCCGGCATCAAATCCGCGACCTTGTTGGTCAAGGGCGAGAATGCCTATGGCTACGCCAAGACCGAAAGCGGCGTGCATCGTCTGGTCCGCATTTCGCCTTATGACAGCGCGGCAAAGCGCCACACCAGCTTTTCAAGCGTCTGGGTGTATCCCGTCATTGATGACAATATCGATATTGAAATCAACGAAGGCGATCTGAAGATCGACACTTACCGTGCTTCTGGCGCAGGCGGACAGCATGTTAACACCACCGACTCAGCGGTCCGTATCACGCACAAACCTTCCGGCATCGTGGTTGCCAGCCAGAATGACCGCAGCCAGCACAAGAACCGCGCGACCGCCATGGGCATGCTGAAGGCGCGGTTGTACGAAGCCGAACTGCGCAAGCGTGAGGAAGTCGCAAGCGGCGAATATGCGGCGAAGACTGAGATTGGCTGGGGCCACCAGATCCGTTCTTACGTCCTCCAGCCCTATCAGATGGTCAAGGATTTGCGCACAGGTGTTACTTCCCCGACGCCTGGCGACGTGCTCGACGGCGACCTCGACAACTTCATCGCCGCTGCACTCGCTCAGCGTGTGACTGGCGAGGCGGTTTCTGTGGACGATGTGGATTGAACTAGCCCCGATGGCCGAGTTCAGCATGACAGAACTATCGATCACATCTGATCTGCCCAAAAACAGTATCCCGGCGGCGCAAAGTCTAATCCCCCGGCGAGGCTGCGCTTCCGGCCAATAGGCCGCCGTCGAGGTGGATTTCACTGCCCGTCATATAGTTTGCATCGTCCGATGCGAGCAGCAACGCGACCGCGGCGACTTCCTCGACCGTGCCGAAACGCTTGAGCGGGGTATCTGAAACCATCGCCGCCATCCGCGCATCGCGGTCCGGGCCGTCGCCGATCATTGCCTCCCACATGGGTGTCAAGATGGCGGCCGGATGTATCGAATTACAGCGGATCTTCAGACCCTGACCTGCGCAGTAGAGTGCAACCGACTTGCTATGGTTGCGAATGGCGGCCTTGGACGAGGCGTAAGCAGCGGCGCCCGGGATGCCGACAAGTCCCGAGCGGGAGGACATGTTGATGATGGAGCCTGTTCCCTTGGCGCGCATCGCCTTGATGGCATAACGGCACCCCAAAAACGTTCCGTCCAGATTGATGGCATGGACGCGGTGCCATTCTGCGAGGGTGGCGTTTTCCGGATCATGTGGACCGGGGCCATCCTCAAATCCGGTAATGCCCGCATTGTTGACGACGATGTCGATGACGGGATGCGCTGCAGCCAGCAAATCCCAGTCTTTTTCCGACGACACGTCCAGATTGAAAAATTGACAGGACAGTTCGGCGGCGAGCGGTATGCCGTTTTCGGCATCTACATCCGCGATGATGACTTGAGCACCTTCCTGCGCGAAAAGCCGGGCGATGGCGGCACCAATGCCGCGTGCGCCGCCCGTGATGAGGGCGGATTTGTTCTGTAACTTGGGCATATTCTTGTTCCTGTGTTCAGGCGATATCGTTGCGCCGCGGTCGCGCGCGGATCTATCTGGGCCGGGTGGAAGTGCATTTGCACGGTTTAGCCTTGAATCACGGGACCTACTCCACTTATGCAGTTCGCAAGCATAAGGCGCGCCACGGGAGAGAGCAAGTGAGTGACCATCAGGACTGGTTCCCAATTCCGGATTCGGCGGCACAGGAGACGCATTGCACAGCTGCTGACTACGACCGGATGTATGCGCAGAGCATAAGCGATCCGGACACCTTTTGGGCAGAGCAGGCCAAAAGGATTGACTGGTTCACCCCGCCGACCAAAATTGCCAACTGGTCTTATGACCCTGTGTCGATCAAATGGTATGAAGACGGGGTCCTCAACCTTTGCCACAATGCCGTTGATCGCCACGTGCATGCGGGCAAAGGCGATGCCACTGCGTTTATCTTTGAACACGATGATCCGTCAAAGCCCGCACGCTGTGTGAGCTATGCCGAATTGCTGGTCGAGGTCATACGCATGGCCAATGCACTTAAAAAACTGGGTGCGGGCAAGGGAGATCGGGTAACGATCTACATGCCGATGTGCATCGAGGGTGCGGTTGCCATGCTTGCCTGCGCGCGCATTGGCGCCGTGCACAGCGTCGTCTTCGGCGGTTTTTCGCCTGAGGCAATCGCTGGGCGCATTCAGGATTGCACCAGCCGCTTCGTCATTTGCGCCGATGGCGCGGTCCGTGGCGGCAAGTCGGTTCCGTTGAAAGCCAATATCGACGCCGCACTTGAAAAAGCGGACGGGGTCGAAGCTGTTCTGGTCATTCGCCATACCCGCGAGCCGGTAACGATGCAGCCAGACCGCGACCATTTTTATGATGACATCGACACAGCGGGCGATTGCGCGTGCGAACCTATGAATGCCGAAGACCCTTTGTTCATTCTCTATACCTCGGGTTCAACGGGCAGCCCGAAGGGCGTGTTGCACACCGTTGGCGGCTATTCGGTCTGGACCGCGAGCACATTCCATTATGTGTTCGATTATCGGCCCGGCGAAGTGTTCTTTTGTTCGGCAGATATCGGTTGGGTCACTGGCCATAGCTATGTGGTCTATGGACCGCTCCAAAATGGCGGGACGAGCCTGATTTTTGAAGGAATTCCGAGCTATCCCGACAGCGGGCGGTTCTGGGATATCATTGATCGGCATCAAGTGAACATCTTCTACACCGCGCCCACCGCGCTTCGCGCGCTAATGCGCGACGGTGATGCGCCCGTTCAGGCACGTTCCCGCAAGTCGCTTCGTTTGCTTGGTACAGTGGGCGAGCCCATCAACCCCGAAGCATGGCGCTGGTACCATGCGACGGTCGGTGAGGGGAAATTGCCGATTGTGGATACCTGGTGGCAAACCGAAACCGGCGGGGTGATGATCACGACCTTGCCCGGCGCGCACGGCATGAAACCGGGCAGCGCCGGACGGCCCTATTTCGGCATTCGTCCGCAACTGGTTGACGGTGATGGCCAAGTCCTCGCCGACGAGCAAATAGGCGGCGCGACGAGCGGAAATCTGTGCATAACACACAGCTGGCCCGGCCAAGCCCGCACGCTGTACGGCGACCATGACCGTTTCGTGCAGACCTATTTTTCGACTTATAAGGGCAAATATTTCACCGGTGATGGCTGCCGCCGCGACGCGGATGGCTATTATTGGATTACTGGCCGCGTTGACGACGTCATCAACGTATCAGGGCACCGCATGGGCACCGCCGAAGTCGAAAGCGCGCTGGTTTTGCATGACCTGGTTGCCGAGGCCGCAGTGGTCGGGTTTCCGCATGATATCAAAGGGCAGGGCATTTATTGCTATGTCACGCTGAACGCAGGCGCCGACCCCTCCGACGCATTGCATGCGGAGCTGCGGATGCAGGTGCGCACGGAAATTGGCCCCATCGCTTCGCCCGACCATATTCACTTCACGCCTGCCTTGCCCAAGACCCGAAGCGGCAAGATCATGCGGCGAATCTTGCGGAAAATTGCGGAAAATGACTTTAGCTCGCTGGGCGACACATCGACGCTAGCGGATCCGAGCGTGGTAGACGCCCTGATAGAAAGCCGTCAGAACCGATAAGGGGTTAATGCTGTAGTTGACGCTTGCGTCAACTAGGCAGACGCCATAAAAGGCGTGCCTTAATCATGCGATTAAACGCGTGCCGTAACGGAAAGCACTCCATGACCGATTCCAGTCTGAAATCTGGCCCATTGCGCGGCATTAAGGTCGTTGAACTCGCCGGAATTGGGCCTGGGCCTTATGCGGGGCAATTGCTTGCGGATATGGGCGCGGATGTCGTTGTGATTGACAGGCCGGGCGGCGCGCTCGTGCCCAAGGCGATTGACGGTCGTGGCAAGAGATCACTGATCCTCGATCTCAAAAAGCCTGAGGCTGTTACTGCCTTGCTGAAACTGGTCGAAACCGCCGACATCCTTATCGAAGGTCTGCGGCCTGGCGTTACCGAGCGTATGGGCGTCGGCCCTGACGCCTGCCACGCAGTCAATCCAGGCCTTATCTACGGCCGGATGACGGGTTGGGGGCAGACCGGGCCATGGAGCCAGATGGCCGGGCACGACATTAATTATATCGGCATGACCGGCGTATTGAATGCGATTGGCAAGGACGGCCAGCCGCCGGTTCCGCCGCTCAACATGGTGGGCGATTTTGGCGGTGGATCAATGTTTCTCGTCAACGGCATTCTGGCGGCGCTGGTCGAACGCGGTCGAACGGGCAAGGGCAATATCGTGGACGCGGCCATTGTCGACGGCACCAATAGCCTGATGAGTTTTGTCCATGGCATGGCTGGCTTGGGCCAATGGCGCACCCGGCGCGAGGCCAATCTGCTCGACGGGGCAATGCCCTTCTACCGCTGCTACATGACGTCTGACGGCAAATTCATGGCCGTCGGATGCATCGAACCGCAGTTTTTTGCCGCGATGATGGAGCGTCTGCCCCTGGACAAAGACATTTATGGCGCGCAGCACGACCGTTCGGCCTGGGCAAACCAGCATGAATTGCTTGAGGATGTTTTCGCAACAAGGACGCGGGATCAATGGGAGGCGGTCTTCGTTGGTACGGATGCGTGCGTCACACCTGTGCTCGATTATGTCGAAGCAGCGTCTCATCCCGCCAACGCCGAACGACAGGCATTTGTGCAGGATGGCCGCTGGTTGCACCCGCAAGTCGCACCTCGGCTTGCAACACAGCCGCTCGCTACCCATTTCGAAATTGCAACAAAAGGCGGCGATCATGCCGCCATATTATCCGAGGCTGGACTCGGGGACGACGATATCTCTCAACTGATTGCGGCGGGCGCCGTGGTCGCAAACAACGACTAGAAAGGGTCTTACATGACCGAAGCCTATATTTATGATGCGGTGCGCAGCCCGCGTGGCAAGGGGCGGCCAGATGGTGCCCTGCATGAAATCACGCCAATTGATCTGGCGTCACAGGTTTTGGCCGCGATCCGCGACCGGAATGGCTTGGCAGGCGAAGAGATCGAAGATGTCGCCTTTGGCTGCGTGTCACCCGTGGGCGAGCAGGGTGCCGTTATCACGCGCACCGCGATTTTGGCCGCGGGCTATCCGCACACCACTTCGGGCATTCAGGTAAATCGCTTTTGCGGGTCAGGCCTTGAGGCTTCGAACATCGCAGCTGCAAAGGTGAAATCCGGTGAATGTGATCTGGCCGTAGGTGGCGGTATTGAATCGATGAGCCGCGTGCCCATGGGCTCGGACGGGGGCGCATGGCCAATCGATCCGCGTTCGGCGATTGCCAATTACTTCATTCCGCAGGGCATTTCCGCTGACCTTATCGCCACCAGATATGGCTACAGCCGTGACGACGTCGATGCCTATGCTGTCGAAAGCCAGAAGCGTGCTGGCCGTGCCTGGGCCGAGAAGCGCTTTGCGCGTTCGATCCTGCCCATCAAGGATGTCATCGGTGAAGTTGTTCTCGACCATGACGAACTGATGCGGCCGCAAACCGACATGCAGTCGCTTGGCGCGCTTGCCCCTGCGTTCCAGATGATGGGCACCATGATGCCGGGCTTCGATGATATTGCGATCATGCGCTATCCCGATGTCGAGAAGATCAACCACGTCCATCATGCCGGCAACAGCTCGGGCATCGTTGACGGTTCAGCTGCTGTCCTCATCGGCACAAAGGAAGCCGGCGAGAAATACGGCCTCAAGGCACGTGCACGCATCGTATCGATGGCATCCATTGGTTCGGAGCCAGCCATCATGCTCACCGGCCCTGAATTCGCTGCGCAAAAGGCGCTGGCGCGGGCTGGTATGGACAAGAATGACATCGACGTGTGGGAATTGAACGAAGCCTTTGCTTCCGTCGTCCTGCGCTTCATGGAGGCGATGCACATCGACCATTCGGACATCAATGTGAACGGCGGCGCTATCGCAATGGGCCACCCGCTTGGTGCAACCGGCGCGATGATCCTTGGAACCGTGCTTGATGAGCTGGAACGCTCGGGCAAGTCGACCGCGCTGACGACTTTGTGCATCGGTGCCGGCATGGGCACAGCGACCATCATCGAACGCGTGAATTGATTGGGACCGAAAATATGACGTACACAAGCTTCTCAGTCGATATCGATGCCGACGGCATTGCACTTTTGACGATTGATCTTCCCGATGCCTCAATGAATGTGTGGAATGGCGCATTGATCGAGGAATTCGGCAAATGGGTCGACGATTTCATCACCAACGCAGCCATCAAGGGCGCAGTCATCACCTCCGGCAAGAAATCCGGCTTTCTGGCGGGCGCCGACCTGACCATGTTGGGCGGCGCAAAGGCGAGCAGCACCAAGGAAGCCTTTGATCAGGCATTTGCACTGAACGCCTTGCTGCGCAAAATGGAAACCGGTGGCCAGTCGGCCAAGGATCTGAGCGCGGGCAAGGTTTCGGCCAAGCCTGTCGCCTGTGCCCTAAACGGGCTCGCCTTGGGCGGCGGTCTGGAACTCGCGCTTGCGTGCCATTACCGCGTCGTAGCCGACAATCCGAAGATTCAGCTTGGCATGCCAGAGGTGATGGTCGGTTTGCTGCCCGGTGGCGGCGGCACGCAGCGAACACCGCGGCTGATCGGTCTGCAGAACGCGGCGATGATGATCATTCAGGGCAAATCGCTCGATCCCGCCACGGCAAAGGCACAGGGCCTTGTCCACGAAGTCGTTCCGGCGGTGGATCTGATTGCCAACGCCAAGGCATGGGTCAAGGCCAATCCGAAGGTCACGGCGCCATGGGATAAGAAGGATTTCAAATTCCCGGGCGGTGCAGGGGCGATGGACCCACGCGCGGTGCAACTGTTTGTTGGCCTGAACGCGATGGCGCACAAGGAAAGCAAAGGCAATTTCGATGCGGTCAAGGCGATCCTGTCCTGCCTTTACGAAGGTTCGATCCTGCCGTTCGACACGGCGTTGCGCGTCGAATCCAAATATTTCACCAAGCTGCTTTCGGGCAGCCAGGCGAAGAACATGATCCGCACCTTGTTCATCAACAAGCAGGCGGCTGAAAAGGGCGCCGGTCGTCCTGCAGGCGTTCCGCCTGTCGAAATCAAGAAGGTCGGCGTGCTTGGCGGAGGCCTCATGGGGTCCGGCATCACGCATGTGACGGTGAAGGGCGGCATGGACGTCATCGTTCTTGATCGCAGTCTTGAAGACGCCAACAAGGCCGTCGATTACAGCCGCAAGATCATCGACAAGGCCGTCAGCCGTGGCAAGATGACCAAGGAAGCGGGCGACGCGTTCATGGCGCGTATCACGCCAACCGACAATTATGATGACCTGAAGGATGTCGACCTGATTATCGAAGCCGTATTCGAACGGCCAGATGTAAAGGCGGACGTGATCAAGAAAGCCGAAGCAGTGATTGGCCCTGACGTTGTGTTTGCGTCGAATACCTCTACTTTGCCAATCACTGGTCTTGCCAAGAATTCGTCGCGTCCAGAACTGTTCATGGGACTGCATTTCTTCTCGCCAGTCGAGAAAATGCCACTGCTTGAAATCATTCCCGGCGCATTGACGGGTGATCGCGCCTTGGCAGCTGCCTTCGACTATAACGCGAAGATCAAGAAGACCCCGATTGTCGTCAAGGACGTGCGCGGTTTCTTCACCAACCGAGTGTTCCCGCCCTATATGGGCGAGGCGATGAAGCTGGTGACCGAGGGCGTGAAGCCAGCGTTGATCGAGAATGCGGCAAAATCGCTTGGCATGCCGATTGGCCCGCTTGCGCTGCTCGATGAAACCACGCTGCAATTGGGCTATGACGTGATGCAGTCGACCAAGAAGGAACTGGGCGATGCGTATCAGCCAAGCGGCACTGAAGACTTTATGGAGTTGATGGTGGTCAAGCTTGGCCGCAAGGGCCGTCGTTTTGGTTCGGGTTTCTACGACTATGACGACAAGGGCGAACGCCTTGGTCTATGGCAGGGCATGTCCGAGCATTATCCGCTCGCCGCGGAACAGCCGTCGGTTGAAGAAGTGAAGCAGCGCCTGCTGTACATTCAGCTGATCGCAACTGCGCAATGCTTTGAAGAACATGTCGTCAAGGATCCGCAAAGCGCTGATCTCGGCGCTATCTTTGGATGGGGCTTTGCGCCTTACACGGGTGGTCCAATGAGTTATATCGATACGGTTGGCTTGGAGAACTTTGTCCGCACAGCCGACAACCTGGCGCAACGGTTCGGTAACCGCTTTGCACCACCCAAAAGCTTCCGCGAAATGGCGGACAAGGGTGAGACATTGTACAAAGCAGCTGCTTAAACCCAAGCTGCAGACATGAAAAAGGGCGGCCCTGGATTGGAGGCCGCCCTTTTTGTTTGTAACGTCGGTTTAGAATTTAGCGCGGACGGTCAGGCCGTACATGCGTGGCTCTTCCACGAAGCCGATCAGCGAACGTGTTCCAGCACCTCCACGCAACGGCGTATTCGCCGTGATGCCGCGGGTGATTTCGTTCGACAGGTTTGTTCCCCAAACTTCAAAAGTAAACCGCTCATCCGGCGTGGTTAGCCCGATGCGTGCATTCATCTTGAAGTAGTTTTCCTGACGTGCCAGCGGCACGGGGAGGCCGTTGGTGTCGAGGTCA
>JANMJX010000216.1:0-3798 GCA_031371575.1 Sphingomonadales bacterium | reverse complement strand
GTCACGCACGCCAGTAATCGTTCCGCGATCAAAAGCGCCGCCAATGATGTTTGCGCCCCCGGTCGCGGACAATGCGATTTGGCCGTTTGCCAGTCCCGCATATCCTTTGGCACTCACAGCCAGGCGGCCTACCGTCAAAGGAGCTGACCGCAGTGCGCCTTTTGCAAGCGCCAACATGAAATTGGTACGTTTCGCACTGCCATCGACGGAGATCGTGCCGCCAAAATCATTGAGCCGGACCTTGGGCATATTCAGCGCCTTCGCAGTAAAAGCCATCTGGCCCTTCCACGCGCCAAGCCGCTCCGACAGCTTCAGGTCCGCATCCACGCGCGGCATCGTCACGGCAAAGGCCGAAGCCGGGCATGCAACGCCACTGGAACTGATTGGTCCAATCAGATGCGGTGCCCGCCACTCCAAAATCAGCTTTCCGTCAAATTTCACATCCGCCGCAGTGCAATCGGCCAGCGCCAGACGCGGCGAACGCAAGGCAAGGTTCGCCGTGAAACGGTTGCGCAGCAGCCCGCTGCCGTTGAGGCCAGCACCGACAACGCCCCAAGGCGTGTCGATACGCGCCTTGGCGTTCGTGATATTGACCGCGATATCGGGCCATTCAAACGGCTCCTTGGATTGCGGGTCCGCAAATTTATCGAGCTCGCCAAATGACAGCGTGCCGTCGGCATATTTTCCCCGCAGAACTACGCCATCGGCACGGACATCGCGCAAATTTGCTCCGGAGAAATTCAGGGCAACGTCGATCTCGACGAGTTTGGCAGTCAGATCGGGGCGCGCCGGGTCACCTATGACAAGGTCGCGTATCCGTTGAGTCCGGAAACCAACGGTATCGATCTTGTAACTTGCCTTGATGCCGCGCGCAGCGAACGCATTTTGCACGAAGCGGTCTGCGATGCTGTTGCGCTGCGACCATGCAAATACCAACAAGCCAATGAGCAGCAGCGTGACGGCGCCGAAAATACGCCGCTTCCATCGTGCACCACTATAAGGTTGCACCTCGACATCGCCCGTCGGTGTTTCATCGGCAGGTTCCTGCATCCACTTCAAATGCGGGAAAGGGTCGCAGGTTGCAACGCCATTCGCGCCAATCGGCTTGCATCGTCATCGAAAATCTCGGAAAAGACAGATATCACAATTAGATAGCTTTAATGGCTGATAGCAACGACAAGGAAGAACATCATGGCACTGGCCATCGCGGCCGCCTGCGCAAACGGTTGCTGGCAAAAAATACCGAAAGCCTGCACGACCATGAACTTGTCGAATATCTTCTTGCGCTCGCTATCCCCCGGCGTGACACAAAACAGATCGCGAAGGACCTGCTCGTCCGATACGGCAGTCTTTCGGCATTACTGACGGCTGACGCGGACAGCATCCTGCAGGAAAAATGGATGGGCGAAACAAGCGTTGCCGCGCTCAAAATTGTACAAGTGGCTGCGCTTCGCCTTCTGAGCGAGCCCGTCCGGGAATTGCCGATATTGGCATCATGGCAATCACTACTCGATTATCTGCGCGCGGATATGGCGCATCTGACCATCGAACGTGTCCGCACACTATATCTCAACAGCAAGAACATGCTGATCCGCGATGAGGTCGCAAGCGAAGGTTCGGTCGACCAAGCGGCCATTTACACCCGCGAAGTGATAAGGCGGGCGATGGACCTTGGCGCGGCGGCTATCATATTGGTTCACAACCATCCAAGCGGCGACAGCGCGCCCAGCAGGCAGGATATTGCCATGACGCGCGACATCGCCGAGGCGGGGCGCAAGTTCGGTATAACCGTCCATGATCACATCATCATTGGCAAAAACGGCTTTTCCAGCATGCGCAGCGCCGGCCTGATTTAGGTATTTTGCGGGTGGCAAAATTATGGCGGCTCCCGCATAGCCCCCACATGCCTGCACAGATTCCCGCCAAAAAATCCATCGGTCCACGCGAACTGACCGTCATGATGTCGTCGCTGATGGCGCTTAACGCGTTGGCAATCGACTCGATGCTGCCTGCCTTTCCCGCCATGGCGCAGGGTCTTGGCCTCGTGGACCCAAATCAGATCCAGTTCATCATCTCGACCTTTTTGGCAGGAACGGGCATTGGCGCGTTGATTTATGGCCCACTGTCCGATCGCTACGGCCGAAAGCCGATCCTGCTGATCGCGACGATGGGCGCAGCGGTGTTTTCTTTGGCGTGCTCGGTATCCCCCAGCTTCGAAATCATCTTGGCCATGCGTTTTGCCCATGGCCTGTTGGCCGCAGCAATGGGCGTGCTTGTTATCTCGGTCATTCGGGACCAGTTTGAAGGCGACGCCATGGCGCGGCGGATGTCGACGATCTTTCTGATATTCATGATTGTCCCTATTATCGCGCCGACGATTGGCCAGGCGGTCCTGCTCTTCGCGGGATGGCGCACAATTTTCGATTTGATGGCCTTGATGGCAGTCGCGGCCACAATCTGGGTCTATCTGCGCCTGCCCGAAACACTGGCCCCGGAAAATGTCATCCCGATTGAACCGCATGCACTAGCCAAAGCATGGAAGATCGTCGTGCTGAACCGCAATTCGGCAGGCTATATGCTTGGGGCCGGTATCGTTCAGGGTGCCCTGTTCGGGTATCTTAACAGCTCGCAGCAGATGTTTGACAAGGTGTTCAACGCGGCTGATTTCTTCACCATCGGTTTTGCCATCGTCGCCATTGGCATTGCGGCATCCAACTTTACCAATTCACGCATTGTCGAGAGGTTCGGCGCACGCCGCGTATCGCAAACGGCTTTGCTGACGTTCATTGCTCTGGGTGCATTGCAGCTGCTAGCCGCGCGCTTCGCGCCGACCTCTTTGCCTCTGTTCCTCGCGCTTCTGACCTGTAACATGGCGATGATTGGTTTCATCGGCTCCAACTTTTCGTCGATTGCGATGACGCCATTTGGCCATGTTGCCGGTGCGGCGTCGTCATTCCAGACATTTGTCCGCACGGTCACCGCCGCGTCGCTTGGCGCGCTCATTGGGCAGCAGTTCAACGGCACGGTTTTTCCTGTCGCATTGGGCTTCCTGTGCTGCGGACTGGTGGCGCTTGCGTTGGTGTTGTGGTGTGAAAAGGGTAAGCTTTTCACGCGGCCAGGCACCACGCAGCCACTTCCCGTTAACCCGCGCAGCTAAGCCAACGAAAAGGGGCGCCGAAGCGCCCCTGTCCCTTTTGTATCAGGCGACAGCCTTAGTCCACCACGGGACCAGGGAACTCACCCATATCTGGCGCCTTGTCCATCGCCTGGTCGTGCTGCAGGTTTGAATTGCGCATACCATAGATGAAATAAACCGCTATAGCGCCGATGAGGAAGTAAACGAACAACATCAGAACCTTGTAAGGCACGGTCGTAATCAAATACAGGCATGACAGAATGCCCAAAATCGGTGTGATCGGATATAATGGCACCGAGAATCCCCGCGGCAATTCAGGGGCCGCACGGCGCAGATAAATGACCGACAAGCACACAATCGCGAATGCAGCCAACGTGCCAACCGAGGTCATGTCTCCCAACACGTTGATGTCGAAGAACCCGGCAGCAACAGCTGTAATCGTTCCGACCAAAATCGTGTTGATATATGGCGTGTGGAACTTTGGATGCACCTTTGAAAAGATCTTCGGCAACAGGCCATCGCGGGCCATAGTGTAGAAGATGCGCGTTTGTGCATACATCAGCACCAGCACCACAGACGTCAGACCGATAATCGCCCCGACTTTAATGGTCTTGGCAAGCCATGCCCACTGTGGACCAAAGCTGTCGACCACGACGGCGACG
>JANMJX010000213.1:0-10334 GCA_031371575.1 Sphingomonadales bacterium | reverse complement strand
GTTGGGGTCATTGACCGGAAGGTCGATATTTACGGCGTGCGAAACCGGGGGGATGGTGATCATCAGCATGATGAGGAGAACGAGCATGACGTCGATCAACGGCGTCGTGTTCATTTCCATCATCGGCTGGCCATCATCTTTACCGCCACTCATTGCCATGATGTTTGTTCCTTAAATTGCTTACTGCACATTCGCGTTTTCGAATGGCGACGAAATGAAGCCAACACGGGCAAAACCGGCCATCTGCATGGTGTAAATTGCACCGCCGATACAGCGATAAGGTGTGTTGATGTCACCACGGATATGCGCCTCGGGCAACATGTCGGGCAGAATTTCGCCACGATCAGCAGCTGCTTTGCCGCCAAGCTTTTCAAATTCAGCCTTCAAATGCTTCGCAGCGCGATCCACCAACTCGGTTGAGTCAATTGGTGTGACGTTCCAGTAAATGCGGCATTCGCCGCCTGGGTTTGCACCTTCATAGGCTGGATCGCCTGGGTCACGTCCGGCGGCATCAGTTGTTGTCACCGACAAAAGAACGTTTTCACGCTTTGCTTTTGTGGGTTCAAACTTGATAACCGGAATGTCCATTTTCACTGTCTGGATCGCAACCGGAATTGCAATGAGGAACACGATGAGGAGCACCAGCATGACGTCGACGAGCGGCGTCGTGTTGATGTCAGACATTGGCGTATAACCGCCGCCGCCGCCTCCTGAACTGATTGCCATTGGCCAATCCTCTCTAACTAAATTGGGTCAAAAATCGAGCGCCAGCGTCACGCTGGCGGATGGGCTGCGCCGGAACGCAGCCCGCACCCAATCTTACTTCTTCATCGCAGCAGGTGCTGGCTTGCCAGGTGCTGCCATTGCCGTAACGGCAGGCTTCACGCGGCCACCCGAGGAGATGTAGCCAAGCACATCGTTCGAGAAAGTAGCCAGGCTACGTGCGATTGTCTTGTTACGGGCCTGAAGCCAGTTGTAGGCAAGAACGGCAGGAACAGCAACGAACAGACCAATCGCGGTCATGATCAGTGCTTCACCAACTGGACCAGCGATTTTGCCGATGTCAGCCTGTCCAGCGATACCGATCTTGATCAGCGCCGAGTAGATACCGATAACCGTACCAAGCAGTCCAACGAATGGCGCGGTTGCACCAACGGTTGCAAGGAATGGCAGGCCGCTTGAAAGCTTGTTGTTGATGGCTTCTTCCGAACGGGCCATTGCGCCGTGGAGCCAGTCATGTGCTTCAACTGGGTCAGTCAAAAGGCCATGCTGCTTTTGCGCTTCGATGCCGTCGTCGACAACCTGACGATATGCGCTGTTCTTGTCGAGCTTCGCTGCGCCTTCTTCAAGGGTATTGGCGCGCCAGAACTGACCACGTACTTGCTTGTACTGGTTCATCACCTTCTGCTGTTCAAACAATTTGGTGAACATGATGTAGAATGAGAAAACCGACATGATAACCATCACGGAGAAAATTGCGATGGAGATCGGGCCGCCTTCCTTAAGCGCGGGGATTAGACCGAATTGTGCAGCGGCCTCAGGAGCGGCACCGGCCGCGGTCAAAAACAAAATCGACATTTTAACTACCTCTCAAAAAATATTACTTGCTAGCAAAAAAGACCCGGCGTGAAGGCTCCCCCTTGGCCGGGCCACAAAATTATTTCGGTATCTGCCACCGCACTTTGTTCGAATACGAGCCTTGAACCTTCTCGCCATTTCGGACGGCTGGTTCAAAGCGCGCACGGCGCTTGACGTTCGTGCAGGTTGCAGCGTCGAGGTCATCATGACCGCTTGATTGCGTGATAACGCAGTCAATAACGCGACCGTCGGCACCAATAGTGACACGAAAGCCGGTGGTCCCTTCACGCTCCTGCTGCAGGGCACGTGACGGATAGTCGTTCGTGTTGGCCCAGTTGCCTGGGTTGCCCCGTGGCTTTGCGTCAGCAGTCGGACCTGCTGGTGGAGGAGGAGGCGCAGCCGGGGCTGGCGGCGCAGCCGTCGGCACAATCGTTATCGACGGCGGCGGCGTGTCAACAGTCCGGATTGTCGGCGGTGGCGTTATCGTCGTCACCATAGGCGGAGGCGATACGACCGGAGGCTCAATCTGCTTTTCAGGCTCTGGCGGTGGTGGCTCTTCTTCGGGTGGTTTTTCTTCTTTCACGTCGACCACGGTCATCTTGTCCTTGATCGCAATGACCGCATCATATGCGAGGCCAGTCACCAAGGCATAACCCAGGAAGGCATGAAGAAGGATAACAATGATGATAGAAACCAAACGGTTTGTGCTCATCCCATCTTGATCAGCATATGCCATGCGGAAACAACTCTCCTACCTTCAAAATAAAACAGTACATCAGGTAAGCATGTTTGCACATACCCCCGAGGCACCCCCACGATATCGAAATCTGTCTTTTATTTTTGCTCGATTCATCGACGCATTAGCCAACCCTAACAAGCCAAGCAATCCGGATTCTGCGATTCATGTGCAATTCATGGACAGACAGGCTTTATGATACAATATGGTACACGCGTAAAAGCCGCTTCGGGGCGGCCACGGAAAGAGATGATTCATGCGGTTTTTGGACGCCAGACTGGTTACTTGCCTTATTTTCCTTGGTGTTGCGGCTCCAGCCGCCGCCCAGAACCCGCCAGGCGCGCTTTCGTCTGTTGCCATAGATGCAAATGATGCGAGCTATTCGGATATTGCCGATTTGGTGGTCGCTTCGCCGATGATCGTCGATGCTACGGTGCGAAAAGTACAGAAAGTTGCTGCCGAACAGGCCATTGGTGTCCCCGCCACGCTGCAACGTGTGTTGATTGAAGCTGACGTCATGGCGTTGATTCGCGGTGACGGTGGGGTCGTTCCGCGCGTCCGTCTGGTTGTCGATCTCCCTAAGGACGCCAAAGGCAATATTCCGAAATTGAAGAAACAGCGAATGTTTCTGTTCGGGCGCCAGGTCGCTGGTCGGCCGGGGGAGATCCAGTTGTCACGGCCCAACGCCATTGCCCTTTACAATCCGGTAAATGACATCCTCGTCCGCAATATCACCCGTGAAACGGTTCAGTTGAAAGCGCCGCCGCGTATCACCGGGATTGCCAGCGCGTTTCACAGCGCCGGTACGGTGCTTGGCGAAGGGGAGACCCAGATTTTCCTCAAAACGGACAATGAACAGCCACTTTCGCTTACAGTCCTGAGCCGGCCGGGCGAACAAAAGCAGTGGGCCGTGTCTACAGCCGAAGTCATCGACGCATCAGCAACCGCGCCGCAGCGCTTTACATTATTATGGTATCGCCTTGCCTGCGGCCTGCCGCGCAGCCTGCCGTCTGACCTCGTGGAAGGAGCGAACAGTGAAACCGCCGCGCGCGCGCAGGCCGACTATAAATATGTTATCGATGCGCTTGGGCCGTGTGGACGCAAGCGCTGACGAGCAAAACCAGCTAGGGCGCGGCAAATAACGGAGCAGCCTCCGCCAATACCAAGGTGAACCATTGGTTGGGATCGCTGAAATCCGCGATCGGCGTCCAGGAACCTGCCCGCAACATCAGCCGAAGACCTCTCAGGTCATATTTATGGCTGTTTTCGGTATGTATGCTTTCGCCCGCCTGCATGGCAAAGCCAACACCTGCAACCTGAAAGGATATGTCGCGCAGGCAACGCAAATGCATTTCAATGCGCGACTGCATGTCGTTCCAGCGCACATCATGGACAAAGGCGTCAACCGGAATATTGCCCCCAAGTTCGCTGTTGATGCGATCAAGCAAATTCAGGTTGAATGCAGCCGTAACGCCGGACGCATCGTCATAGGCTGGAATCAGCACATCATCAGACTTAATTCGGTCAAAACCGATCAGGAGCTTGGCGCCCTCCCCCAATATGTCGCGCATATGCCGCAGCAGATCGACGCTGCTGCGCGGAACGAAATTGCCAATGGTCGACCCCGGAAAAAAACCAAGCCGTTGCGAACCTGGCAACGTCGGGGGCAATCCGACGGGGCCAGTAAAATCAGCCTCCAATGGTATGACGTCGAGCGCCGGGAAGCGCGCTTGCAAAATATCGGCTGACATGCGGAGATAATCGCCCGAAATATCAATCGGAACATATGCCGAAGGCGCAATGGCCTCTAGCAGCAACGGCGTCTTCGTCGCGCTGCCAGCGCCGAATTCAATCACCGTAGCGCCAGGCGCGATGAGCGCAGCAAGCTCGTCACGCGACGACTGGAGCAAGGCAGTTTCTGTGCGGGTGGGATAATATTCGGGCAAGCGCGTAATATCATCAAATAGTTGCGAGCCGCGTTCATCATAGAACCAACGCGCCGGAATCGCGCGGCGCGGCCCCTTCAGCCCTGCCAAAACGTCGGAGAGGAATTGCGGATCTGCGCGGTCATATCGTTCTGCATCAGACATCTTTGGCCAACCTCACGCCCGTAAATTGCCAGCGTTGATGCGGATAGAAGAAATTGCGATAGCTCGCACGCACATGCCCGCGCGGGGTTGCACAGCTTCCCCCGCGCAACACAAACTGCCCGCTCATGAACTTGCCATTATATTCGCCCACAGCGCCCTCGGCCGCCTGAAAGCGCGGATAAGGGCGAAATGCGCTTCCCGTCCACTGCCAGACATTGCCGAACATCATGCCGGACATGGCTGATGAAGGGCGGATGGGTCCGGGTGCATCAAGCTGATTGCCCTCCATCGCATTGCGGCGCGCCGCGACAACTTCCCACTCGGCCTCGGTTGGCAAACGCGCGCCTGCCCAACTGGCGTACGCATCGGCTTCATACAGGCTTATATGTGTCACCGGCGCAGCGGGATCGATGCCTTGCAAGCCATCCAAGCCAAAGGACATCCACTGGCCGTCGACATGTCGTTCCCAATATAAAGGCGACGTCACATTTTCGCGCTGGACCCACGCCCAACCGTCCGACAACCAGTGACGGGGTTCCGCATAGCCGCCGTCCGTCATAAATTCCATCCATTCGCCATTGCTGATCGTTCGATCGGCCAGAGCAAAAGGTTGCAGAACGACTTCATGCCGCGGCGCTTCGCAATCAAACCCAAAGCCGCCGCCGTCATGCCCGATACTGTGCAGACCCGATGGGCCTTCAATCCACTGCAATGTGTCCGCCTCCGCCGACATCGCACGCACGGTATCTGGCCAATAGGCAGGATGCGTGGGGTTTTGGGCAAAGAGATGCAATATGTCGGTCAGAAGAAGCTCCTGATGCTGTTGCTCGTGCTGGATGCCAAGCTCAATCAGATCAAGCGCTGAAGCCGGAAGATGTTCCCACTTTGCCGCAATCGCGCCGTCGACATAAGCGCGATAGTCCAGAATGCGGGACAAGGCAGGCCGCGTGAGCAGCCCACGCATGTTGCGGGGTTGCCGGCGTCCTTCGGTTTCATAATAGCTGTTGAACAGAAAGGCGAAGTCGGCATCGAACGCCCGGTAATCGGGGATATGATCGCGCAGGACAAAGCTTTCCAGGAACCAGGTCACATGCGCCAAATGCCATTTGGTTGGCGACGCGTCTGGCATGGATTGGACGGTGGCGTCTGCGTCCGATAATGGCGCAGCAAGGTCTAATGTCAATTTGCGGGCAGCAAAAAACCTGGCCTTTACGTCGTCCCTCACCGCGACGCGCCTGGCACCCACAATATATCTCCCCCACGCGTTGCATTGATCAGGCGACACAACACGAAGAAGTAATCAGACAGGCGATTGATGTAATTCAGCGCCTCCGGATTGATGGCGACGTCATGCGACGCGGCGACCATTGCACGCTCCGCGCGGCGCGTGATGACCCGCGCCATGTGCATTTGCGCGGCGGCGAGACTTCCGCCCGGCAAGATGAAGCTGGTGAGCGGCGGCAGCTGTGCATTGGCATTGTCAATCGCCGTCTCCAGCCATTCCACCTGCGAGGATACAATGCGCAATTCCATAGCTGAGGGTTCAAAATTCTCGCCAGGCGTTGCAATATCTGCACCCAAGTCAAAAAGGTCGTTCTGGATGCGCCGCAACTCCGACACCAACGGGGTATCACCCTCGTCGGAAGCAAGGGTCTGAATCGCTACGCCAAGCACGCAATTGGTTTCGTCAACCTCGCCAATGGCATGCAGCCGTGACGCGTTTTTCGACACGCGAGAGCCATCGACAAGTCCAGTCGTGCCATCATCCCCGGTGCGCGTATAAATCTTGTTCAGTTTAACCATGTCCGCAAAGCTTATTGCGAACCGGCGACAAGCACCAGAACGGCAAGCAGGACAATCGTGATCGCCTGCCATTTCACACGCGCAAACATCATCTTGTTTTGGACGGTGAGTGATTTTGGCAGTCCTGTTTCATCAACGTCGCCGGGGCGCAGATTTGCGAACGCGTGCAGCCCGCGTATCAACGCAAACACCACAGAGCCCGCCGCGCCAATGATCAGGAGAACCAGCAATATAGTCATTGGGAAAAATCCTTGTCCGAGGCCAATACCCCGTATTCCTTATCTAGGCGTCCGATAGCGAAATTCCAAGCGGTAGCGATCCCTGACGCAAATTATCAATAAGTGCTGGCCCGCTATCACCCGCCAAGCGCCGGACAGACAACGCAGGCGAGGATCGGCTCTTTGCCAGTTTTTCGCCCATATCATCCAGCAACAGGGGATGATGCCAATAAAGTGGCTGGGGCAAACTCAACAGATGCTGCAACAGCCGGTGGATTGAAGTGTAGGCAAATAGATCCTGGCCACGGACCACCACGCTAATGCCTTCAGCGGCATCATCCACCGTTGCAGCAAGATGGTAGGACGCCGGCGCATCCTTGCGCCATAAAACCACGTCGCCAAAGGCCATGGGATCGGCGAACTGGGTTCCGGCCGCCAGGTCCGTCCAAATTAATGGCCCTGCCAAGGCCAAGGCCTTCGTCATATCCAGTCGCCAGCAATAGGCTGCGCCACTTTGCACAGGCCGGCCGCGACACGTTCCTGGATATTGTGGACCGTCAGGACCATGCGGAACCGATTTATGTTTTAGGGCTTCAGCGATATCGCTTCGCGTGCAACTGCATTTGTAGAGCAAATCTGCCGCAATCAATTGGTCCCGGGCCGCTGCGTAGCGCGCAAAATGGTGCGACTGGAACGTCACGTCACCATCATTATGCAGGCCAAGCCACGCCATATCATCGACAATTGCAGAAACATGCCCGGACCGGCTGCGCATGCCATCAATATCCTCGATACGAAGCCGAAATTCGCCGTCAAAAGCGCGCGCAAAGTCATGTGCACAAAGTGCGGAAAATGCGTGCCCCACATGCAACAGTCCATTTGGACTCGGCGCAAATCTGGTGACGACTGCACCATTGGGCGCGCTCAGGCCCGGCAAATATCGGTATAAAAATTCGAACGCCGCCAAAAAATATCCCCAGTTATACTACATCCGGTGTCTTTACCCTCTTGACGTCACAATATGTGCAAATAGGTTGCCAAGTGTCAGAATGCTGTAACGCTCACATGCTTAAAGCATGTATGACAAAAAGGGAGTAGAGTTCGACCTATGTTGCACACAGGAACTTTCGAGGCAGCTGGCCGGGCGCGGCACCCGGAAAATTGCCCTGCGCTGGTGCTGAATGCAGATTATACGCCATTGAGCTATTATCCCCTCAGCCTGTGGCCATGGCAAACGGCGATCAAGGCCGTGTTTCTCGACAAGGTTGATATCGTATCCAATTACGACCGGCATGTGCACAGCCCAAGCCTGGATATGAAGATTCCGTCGGTCATCGCGCTGCGCCAATATGTAAAGCCATCGGAATATCCCGCCTTCACGCGCTTTAACCTGTTCCTGCGCGACAAGTTCGAGTGTCAATATTGTGGATCAGGCGACAATCTGACTTTTGACCATATTGTCCCGCGCCGTCTGGGCGGTATCACGAGCTGGGAAAATGTGACGACGGCCTGCCTGCACTGCAACCTTAAAAAAGGCGGCCGCACCCCCAAACAGGCGCATATGCAATTGAATATGGCGGCGATCCGACCAACCAGCTGGCAACTGCAGGACAGGGGCCGTGCATTTCCGCCAAACCATTTGCACGAAACATGGCACGACTGGCTCTATTGGGATATTGAGCTGGAGGGGTAGTTTACTTCGTCACGGTCAATGCAGGCACCGCCCGCGCAGCATCCTCAGGCGTGATTCCAGGTGGCGGGGCCACGGCGATACGCTCTTCACCCCGCATGACTCGGCCTGCGCGCTTGATCGCGTCACGCAAACGCGGATAAATCCCGCATCGGCATATATTGGTGATCGCAGCATCAATTTCGGCATCGGTCGGATTGCTGTTTTTCTTCAGCAGCACCGATGCCGCCATAATAACTCCGGAAATGCAAAATCCGCATTGTGGCACATTGCTTGCGACGAACGCCTGTTGCAGCGGATGACTTCGGTCACGGCTCAGGCCCTCGATGGTGGTGACAAAGCGCCCTTCGGCTTCGCTGATGGTGACAAGGCATGACCGGATGGCCTCGCCGTCGATTTCCACCATGCAGGCGCCACAGTCGCCGCTGCCGCAGCCATATTTTGTGCCCGTCAAATTGGACGCGTCACGCAGCGCCCACAACAAAGGCGTTTGCGGATCCATCTTGAACTGAACGGGGCGGTCGTTGACGGTGAATTTGGTCATGACGTCCGTTACCCTCCCCTAACCCCTCCCGCAAGCGGGAGCGGATTGGGCTTTACGCTTCATTCCGCCCCAGATTAATCGCGCCAGCTCTTGTCGATCTGGTCTACCTTGCGCACCATTGCGTCAAATTCGACGCGACCGGAACCGCCCGGCGGCGATGCCATATACAAATCGCGTTGGTGAACCGCGATAACTTCAGGCGAAACGGTAATTGGCTTGCCCATTTGCAGGGTCGCCATCTGATGCTCGCAGGCGCGCTGAAGCGCCCAATATTTTATAAAGGCATCGGTTAGCGTCTTGCCCATGACAACCGGGCCGTGGTTGCGCAGCATCAATATGCGCTTATTGCCCAGATGTTCGACGAGCCGGGCGCCCTCTTCTTCACGCACCGTCACGCCTTCAAAATCATGATAGGCCAATTGCCCCATGAAGTTGCACGCGTAGAAATTGACTGGCTGCAACCCGCCCTCGAGGCTGCAGACGGCAACGGTCGCGGTGGTATGCGTATGAATAATGGCATGCGCGTCGGGCAAGGTGCGGTGGAACAGGCTGTGCTGGACAAAGCCCGCCTTGTTCACATGCCACGGATTGTCGACGTCGATCTTGTTGCCATCAATGTCAATTTTGATCAGGCTTGACGCCGTGATTTCGCCAAAATGCATTCCGTAAGGATTGATCAGGAAAGCGCCATCTTCGTCGGGCACCTTGACAGTGATGTGGTTGAAAACCAGCTCGTCCCAGCCAAACATGGAAAATATCCGATAGCATGCGGCAAGTTCCTGCCGCGCAGTCCATTCAGCTTCGCTGTATTTGCTGTTCGATTTCAATTGGGTGGCCATGTCGCTCTCCTTCATCTCATTTGCGTTGCATTATGAAACGAAAGGAGAGCGAGGGCAAGCGTTGGCGCACAATGCCTAGCTGGCTTCAGCCACCAACTGGCGACGGCCTTGACCAACGTATTAATGCGACATTTTGGCATCAGGTGTAATATTGTTTCGAAAACTATGCGCAAAAGCGCAATGCCCGTATTGACAGCATCAAATAGCGTAGAACAACATAGGGTGCATTCTGTTGATAATTTGGGTGCCAATTTACTTCAACATTGAAGTGAAATATTCAACTTTTTCAAGCAGCTGGGGAGCTTTATGAAAAAACGTCTTTCAAATGGGGTATGGTTGGACAAGCGCGGATTGATCGGCGCATCTGTTTTGGCGATTATTTTAACATCACCAGCCGTGGCGCAAGACGCCGTAACACCCCAGACAAAAGAAGACGCGCTCGAGGAAGGTGCAATCGTCGTAACTGGATCGCGCATTCAGGGAACAGACGCGTTCAATAGCCCAGATCCTGTTACCGTGATCGACCCTGAAACTTCGGCGAAAGAAGGCAAGTTCGATATCGCCTCTACGCTGCAAAGTTCGCCCGTTGCCGCTGGATCAACGCAAATTACAGCCGCTATTTCTTCAAACTTCGTCACCGCAGGGGGTCCAGGCGCACAGACCGTCGACTTGCGCGGCCTTGGTCCCAACCGAACACTCGTTCTGCTCAACGGTCGCCGTGCTGGTCCTGCAGGGACGCGCGGGTCAGTATCGTCGTTTGACCTCAACGTTCTCCCGCAATCCATCGCTGAGTCCATTGATAT
The DNA here is from genome assembly GCA_031371575.1 of Sphingomonadales bacterium. Lineage (GTDB taxonomy): Bacteria > Pseudomonadota > Alphaproteobacteria > Sphingomonadales > Sphingomonadaceae > Sphingorhabdus_B. The sequence continues at coordinate 33 of JANMJX010000213.1, read as the reverse complement.
TGTGAAAACCGGCGCGTCATCGATTTACGGATC
>JANMJX010000179.1:0-2247 GCA_031371575.1 Sphingomonadales bacterium | reverse complement strand
GCTGCTTTCGCCCGCCCGCGCTGAGCAGTCGGTTGGCTTTACCGACCATTATCGCAGCTATGTGATCAATTATGGCTGGGGCAAGGATCTGGTGCGCAATTATGTCGAGCGCGGGAATCCCGATGAGACCGAACGCTGGCGCCGGATGGAGAAAATCCTGAGCGAGCCAACCTTGCCGTCGGATTTGTTGCCTTAAGCGAGATGGTCGCGGAACCAGGCGGTCAGTTCGTCTTCGGACAATTCGCCGGCGGCGAGCGCGACAAAAGCTACAACGACTTCAGCATCAGTTGCTTGCAGGTGGCCTTCATTTAGAAGCAAAAAGGTTTCGCTGACGACCGCTGCTGTGCGCTTGTTCCCGTCAACAAATGGGTGATTCCGTGCGATGCCAAAAGCATAGCTTGCTGCCAATTCGCATATGTCCGGATCGCCGTATATCGCCAGATTTTGCGGTCGCGCCATGGCACTTTCGAGCAACCCAGCTTCGCGGATCCCCTCACCGCCGCCATGTTGGGCGATTTGTTCGGCATGTGCCGCGATTGCGACCTCAATATTTACCCACGTCCAATGTCGCTTCATTTGGCCAGTTCGCGCAGCGCCCTTTTCCGTTTAGCCATCACTTCACGCGCGACCTGCATTTGCGCATCAAAATCCGCGTCATAGGGTTTAAGTTCAAGACCCGTATCGGTATCGATTTTGGTCACGACGTCGCCAACCTTTGCCTGCAAACGGTCTAGATCGCGTTTGGGTAAAATGATGGCCGCGCTATTGCCGACCTTAATGATTTTGACGGTTTCATTCATACATCCGTTATAACATAATGGACTAGCTTTGCAAGTCTGCGCGGCTAACTGTCACGGATTGGGAAATCATATTGGCAGTGCCGAATATTGTCATGAAGCTGATGTCGGTAGCGTCCCGCCCCACCGCGATGCGCACGAGATGTTCTTCTGGTGCAAGACGCGTGGGATCGACGAGATGCCAACTGCCATCCAGATAGACCTCGACCACTGCATGGAAATCGGGCGGATCGACGCCAAGGCCATAAGCCGACACCATGCGTGCCGGGACGTCTGCGGCGCGGGCAAAGGTGATGAGCAGATGGGCAAAGTCGCGGCACACGCCGCGGCGCGAGATAAATGTATCGGTCGCGGTTGCCCCGATCGGCGAAAAGCCGGGGGCATAAGCGACGTTGTCATAAATCCATTCGGCCATCTGCAGAATTTGATCGCCCTTGGTCGGACCATCGAACCGCGTCGCCACGAAATTTTCGTGGCGGTCGGACGGGCAGTATCGGCTGGGCATCAGATATTGGATATAGGCAGGCGGCAAATCGAGATGCGCGACAGTATCGCGGCCCTTTATATCGGTCGGTCCCCGGTCGATCGCCGCGGTCGCGGTATAGCTGATATCAATTCGGCCTTCGGCATGCAGCCAAGTACGCCTGCCAAGATGGTCCATCCCGTCAATTGTCTTGAGCGGCGAACAATCGCCCTTGACCTTGAGAAGGTCTTTCACGAGGCGCTGGTCATCCATGGGAATGGCTTCAACCGCCAAGAGGACGTCGGCTGCCACCGGCAAATGATATTGCAGACTCGCGGAAATTTGAACAGTGGTCATGAAGTGCCCATCGTGCATTTGCAGGCGTTGCGCAAGCACTCGCAAAGCAACCGACGCGGCGCTATGCGATTGGCAACAACCACTGGAATGCACCAATATGCGCTTATTCTTCGACCCTCGCCAACTTGCCCATGCACCGACGCAGGAACTGCACAATGGTGCCTTTGTCCCCTATGCCGAAACACCCGCCCGCGCCGAGGCCTTCTGCGCCGGTACGGGCGCCGTGGAAGCACCGGCAGACCATGGCGAAGCGGCCATATTATCCGTCCACAATGCCGATTACGTCGCGTTTCTCAAAACCGCCCATGCACGCTGGGTCGCGGCGGGCAGACCGGGCGATGTCATGGGCTATGTCTGGCCAGTCGTTGGCCGCAGGGCAGTGGACCTGACGCGCATCGATGCGCTGGCCGGACGATACAGTATGGACAGCTCCACCCCGCTGACCGCTGACAGCTGGACCTCTGCCTATTGGAGCACACAAAGTGCCTTGTCCGCGCTTGACGCCGTGATGGCGGGGGACAGCGTCGCGGTGGGGCTTTGCCGGCCGCCCGGCCACCATGCCGGGGCAGATTATCTCGGCGGCTATTGCTTCATCAACCAGGCTGCGGTGGCGGCGCAGGCCGCACGCGA
>JANMJX010000075.1:0-6283 GCA_031371575.1 Sphingomonadales bacterium | reverse complement strand
CATGCCGATCATGAACAGAATGCATCGACGTCAACAGTTCGACTGGCTGGTTCATCAGGCGCAAACCCCTTTGCGTGTATCGCTGCAGGTATTGCATGCCTTTGGGGCCCAGCCCATGGCGGGGCAAATGAGGCGGCATTGAACATGCTGCACGAAATTGGTACGCCGGACCGCATTCCGCATTATATTGAGCGGGCGAAGGACAAGAATGATCCTTTCCGTCTGATGGGCTTTGGTCACCGGGTGTATAAAAATTATGATCCCCGTGCCTCAGTCATGCAAAAGACCGTGCGGGAGGTTTTGACTGAACTGAAAATCAGCGACCCCATTTTTGACGTAGCGATGCAGCTTGAAGAAATGGCGCTCAACGACCCCTATTTCATCGAGAAGAAGCTGTTCCCGAACGTCGATTTCTATTCGGGCATAATCTTGTCCGCCATTGGCTTCCCAACCGAAATGTTCACGGTGTTGTTCGCATTGTCACGCACTGTGGGTTGGGTTGCCCATTGGAATGAAATGATTTCCGATCCAGCCCAGAAAATCGGTCGTCCTCGGCAGTTGTATACCGGACCAAATCATCGGCCTTATCGCGATTTCGATGCGCGTTAGTTATTGAGGAAGGCGGAGCGTAAATTTGGCGCCTCCGCCTTCAGCATCTCCGACAGTAAGATCACCGCCCATGAATCTTGCCAACCTTCGCGAAATATAGAGACCAAGGCCACTGCCGCCATCACCAGTTCGGCCCAAACGCTCAAATTTTTGAAAGATCCGCTCTCGGTCTGCTTCGCGTAAGCCACTACCCTCATCCGATACCGAAATGACAGACCAGTTTTTTTCAGCTGATACTTCGACTTTCACCGTCGTTCCGTCAGGGGAGTAACGAATGGCATTTGTGACCAGATTGAGCATGATCTGCAGTACTCGTCTGAATTCCGCTGTCGCATTCACTACCTTCGCTTCATCTGGCACGTCTAACATAATGCTGTGGTCAGCGGCCTTTAGCGCCAACAGGCCCGCGACACGGCGTGCCATATCACCCAATTCAATTTTGTCCGGAGCAGTTGTAAAACCGGGACGTTCAACAGCCTCAAGGTCACCCAAATCTTCAACAAGTGCCGTCAAATGCCGCGCGGCGTTCGCAATGTCACGGGCATAAATTGCATAGTTATGACGCACTGGACCAAGAAGTTCACTGCCGATGGTGTCAGCGTTGGCTACGATCCTGCTAAGTGGCTGGCGCAGCACAGGCGCGAGATTTTTTCCAAATAGCGCTCCCGGATTTAGTAGCGTTGACTTTTTGGACCCAACTGCGGCTTTTGCAGGCACCGTCGAAATGTATAGTGTGTAGCCGGACGGCTTCCCGTCCCGACCCATTTCTGGCCCACCCCACAACAGAATGTCATTGTTGTCATCGACGCTGATGTTTGCCCGATCAATGGCTGCAAAGTTTTCCATCTTGCTTAAATATTGATCTGCATCATGGCCCATCAGTCGCAACACGACATCGTGGGCGACTGACCCAAAATCGCCCTCGTGAATGACGTCGCCGACCAGGCCGCTGGCGCGTACGAGTCTGAGCGACGCATCAAAGCTGAGAGTAAGTGCCTCTTCTAGTCTACCCGCCCGTTCCGGGTTAGTAGATGGGACCACATCCCGTTCTGCCCTGTGGCGCCAGCTCAGTATTGCGAGCCGGACATTTTCTCCGGCGGGCTCAGCCTCCACCCATAATTCGAGATTATCGGAGCCGTCAGATACAGTGACGGCGCGCGCTAGGCGCATTTGCAATCGGGAGACAATCTGCACGAGACCAAAAAGCGCCGGACATGCGATGATACCCCCATCCAAACCGCCTGCGCGCAGATGCAGCCTTTTCAGCGCATCGTCCGCTCGCAGGAGATGGCCTTCGCGCGACAATTCGCCCGTGACGGGTCGTTCTAAGGTCGCCTGATCGATCATTTCAGACCAAAGGTCAAAAGTGACAGACGTGATGCAGACCATGAAGCTACCGCTTCCAATGCGGCCTGCGGGCTCAGCCCGGCATAGCTTGTTTCAAACACCGCCGCTTCGCGCGGTGTCAGCATCTGGCTTCGCAGGCCGAGCAAAATGCGCAAGGCGTCGGATTTGGGCAAGCCAATCGCTGACAACATGACCATGAACCCAAATGCAGATTCAAAGTCCATGATCCTTAATAAGTGATCATGTTGCAAATTGAGTTCAGCGCTCAACTGCGCAACAAACAAATGCACACCGCATTTGTGCGGGTCTAACAAGTCAGAAAGCGCAGTATCGCCCAAGAAATGGACTATTTTGCGCGCCGCAGCTTGCGCAGTATGTGCCTCGTCATATGACGCAATCAATTCCTGCGCGGCCCTTCCAACCTCTTCTGAACGTTCGCCCTGCGACACTTCAAGCGCTGCAACGACGCGCCAGCAGCATTTGTGCAACAACTCCGGCGGAAGATTCAAAAAGGTGCGTCCCTGCCCCCGTAAGTGAAGACTGTCGGCCGCCAGCAAAATCTGGGCCGCGCCTCGGACATTTTCATCGGCATTATCCAATAGGCCAGTGACAAAAGCAGGTTGGCCGACACCAAGCCGGGTACCCAGCCTGTCCTCTGCAACCCGTGCCATGGCAAAATCGACCAACGCTGTTTCGCGCAAAAAGCCGGAACTGACCAGTAAGGGCCATGTCTTTGGCTCGCGCGCGTCCCCAGCAAGGCGTACTTCGATATCGCGCACGATTTGAAGGAGCTTGACCGAGACTGCACTGATGGTCGCTTCCGACGGCGAATGCGTTGCTGATGGAAAAATTATCGAGGCGACGTCGAGGCACAGAGCGTCCGCGTCACGCGCGTGGGCCGTCGCAACCGAAAGCAAATCTTCATTATGACCGAGCGGTAGGTTCAACGCCAATCCTGTGCTATTTTCCGCCGCCGCTATAGCGTTTTTCGGTTAACGCGTCTTTAAGCTTGCTTTGCCTTTTTGGCATTTGTGTCGCTTCTTAAGCTTATGGCAACCAAGGCACTGAGCTGGAGAACCATAATCCACTGCAGCGTAGCGGTGATGCCAATTAATACCGAACCGGCAGCAATGAATATTGTGAGCCCAGCTTGGGAATCCAGATATTGCTTCGCGCGTTCCGGCATGCTCATCCTTTGGGTCAGGAACGCAAGTGCCGCCACAGCAAAGGCAGCGAAGAGGCCGTCATATTGATACGACCTATCCATATAAACAGCACTAAACATTGCGAATATGATGAGCGCCCACGTTAAGACCGGCATCATCTGAACATGATTGCCGCCATCAGCGTCATCCGTCACAGTCAAGCGCAAGGATATGGCTGCAATGGCCACAAACGCAACAAGGCTCGCAGCGGTAGCAAAACCTGCCAGTGCGAGCGGAATGGCTGCCAGGGCAACCAGCGGCGCTGCAAATTTGCTGGTCAAAACCGCGATGGGACTTTGCCAGATGACAGGCACAAGAGTTGCCAACAAGGGACCGAATATCTTTGTTTCCACAAACCCCGACCGGCTAGCTACCCGCCGCAATAAGATCTGGCGATTAAGCCCGGCAAAATCATGCGCGCCCGTCAGAATAGTCAAGGTGCCATTCTGCACATGTTGTTGCGCCAGGGGGCGAAATGGAATCTTCGCCAGGACGGCTTGGCGCAGCAGTGAGGATAGCAGGCTCCAATCCTCCGGCAAATCCCGCAACGTAGCGATGATATCGGTTCCTACCACTGATACACCGGCCCATCGGGTATTCAAATCGATGCGTTCAAATGCCGAATTTTCCGCTCTGCTATCCACAGTTGCCACGAAATTCTCGTTCATTTTTACGAGCGTTTCAATCAACCCGAGTTGCACATATAGAAGCCCGGACTGGACCCAAATACGATCATTGGGTTTGATATATCGTTGAAGGTCCGATCCTGTTCGTACAAAATCTACGGTCCGGTTTTTTGCCCGACAACGTTCTACAAGCGAAATCAATGATCCATCGACATTTTCTACTTCAATCAAAAATCTATGTATTCCAACACGTGCCAAAGTTGTTATCTGATATTCGATCAACGATCCGCCGGCGACATCCTGGCGCGCGCTGTCCATAATTGCGTCAGAGCTTACGCTTCCGTCACAAGTGACAGAAAGCAATGCTATAGTCGGACTATTTTGCATGCGGGCGGACGGCATGTGCCCGATATGGCCAATGGGGCGATTTTGCCAACAGAAATCTATTGGCGCTCACCGCTTTATGATGTTTGCAAACACTCGATGTCCACTAGGGCCCGGTTGAGCTTTTGGACCACAACAGGATCTCCGGGCGCCCCGTCGCTGGCCTCCTCAGCCAAAATCATCAAATATGTCGCGCCGAAACTTGCGGCCAATCCACGCAGCCGCCAACTCGAATATTGCCAATTGGCATCGCAACGTGAGCGTGAAAGCAAGCTGATCTGCCGCCTTGCGCTGTCGATGAAAGACATACGCAGTTCCGCCATGAGCGCGGCATCGTCTCCGACCGCTTCTTTTAATGCTGTGTCAAATGAGCCATAATCGAACGACATTTGAGCATCCTAACCAAAACATCGTTAAGTTTGCGTTTCTCTACCGAAATAATGTGTTAAATACCGTATCATGACCATCCGCTCCAAAATCGTCGGCCTTAACCGCAACCCCACGGAAGCACATTCTGACGACAGTGTTCCGGACATTATTGACCGAAACGCCGAACCAGTTTCCAGCAACGAATATGTCCCGAATTATGAGGATTATTATGAAGAAACGCCGCGGCGTGTCGGTCTGGTTCACGTTATTGCTCCCACAATATTGATCCTGGCCTTTGCCGCATGGTGCGGGTTTTTTGGTTTTACATATTGGTCGGAAGCTCAAGGAGGATTAACGAACGACCGCATTGTAACGTTGATTGCAACATGGGCCATGCCCAGTCTGTTGATCGCGGTGACGTGGCTGCTCGTGATGCGGAACAGCAGCAGGGAAGCCAATCGTTTCGGAAATGTTGCCTATGCGCTTAGGACCGAAAGCGATGCCCTCGCGCTTAGAATGCGCACGGTGAACGAAGAAATTGCACTGGCGCGCGAATTTCTCTCTCAAAATGCACGCGAACTGGAGTCCGTCGGCAGGCAGTCGTCAACCAAACTGGTCGAATCGGCGCAAATGCTATCCGCAGCACTGGCCGACAGCGATGAGAAAGCAAAGACGCTTGAGGCCGTAAGCAACGCTGCAAATACAAATTTGGAACAACTGCGAAAGCATTTGCCCGTAGTTACAAGCGCTGCAAAGGATGTTACCAACCAGATCGGAAGCGCCGGAAACAACGCGCAAATACAAATAAAGGCGTTGATTTCTACACTCGAGCGCGTGGGTGACGCGGGCAAGTCTGTGCGCGAATATATCGATAATGTGGAATCCCGCGCTGATGACTTGTCAGTCAGGCTGGAGCAATCGTTAAGCGGCAGTGTTCAATTGCTTGATGCCAAAAGCGCTGAAGCTCTTGACCGTAGCGCCGAAATGGCGACGCTAATGGATAGTGCTTCGCAGGCAATATCCAGTGGCATTGCACAGGCATCTGGCGACATTGACACGTTATTGGCAGGAAGCGGCGCGCACATTCAATCAAGCCTTACGGAACTGCGCCGGGCGCTGACTGATATCGGGTCGCAATCGGAACAAGAGGAAGCCCGCATTCGTGCTATGATTGCCACCATTAGCGGGCACATCGAAGACAGCGCCGCCAAAATTGCCGAAGTGGATGACGCAGCAACCAACCAGACGTCCAAACTTGCATTTGCAGTGTCCGCGCTTGGTGAAAGCACCCGTCTTGTAGGATCAGCGCTGTCCGACAATCAGCAACTTGCGGCCGATCTTATCGGACAGTCAGACAAGCTCGTCGAAAAATTGGGTGTGGCGAATGAAGAAATCAGCCTGAACATTCCTGCTGCCATGAGCAATCTGAACGCGCGGATGACCGACGGCATTGCGCAGGTGAAATCAGCATTGTCGAGCGCAGAAACGTTGGAAGAGTTGAGTGACGGCATGCTTGAAAAGCTGAACGCCCTTGAGCATCTCATTACGACCCAACGTGACGCCGTTGGGTCGCTGATGGACGAAAGCGACGCCCATTTTGCAGCTCGCCATGAACAGGTAGATGCTCTGGGTGCTTCGCTGAAACAAACACAAGCCCTGCTTGAGGATATGTCGACCGAAGCGAATGAACGGCTTGTCTCGTCGCTCCTGCGGGTTCGGGAAACCACACGCGCCGCTGCAGAA
>JANMJX010000070.1:0-2909 GCA_031371575.1 Sphingomonadales bacterium | reverse complement strand
ACCAGACGCACGATGATCCACGCCATGCAAATAAAGGTGACCGATACAAACGCCCTCCCGCGCATCAGCCGCGCTGTGCCACGGCGTCGGGAATGTCATGATGCATGGTTTTATCCCATGTCAGCGGCGCACCAAAACAATATTTGATATATTTGACGCAGGCCCGGCGCGCCGCCATCATTGCGATGATATTGCTGATGATACTGCGCGGAATGGACAGCAGCGCCTCACTGGGTCCGTATATTGCAGCGACAAAGCTGGCGCGAACGGCAAGCCGCCATGTCAACAAGGCAAGGTTCAACCAAAGCAATGAAATCAGCAACGGCGGGAAGGCCGTCGGCTGGAAGATGCCTAGCGCGTCTGCCAACTGCAACATCGCAGTCAGCAATATGCTCAGATAGGCCACAGCAAGGACAATCATGCCGAAAATGGATTTGCGGTCCTGAAGTAGCATCCATTTCTGGGTGAAATTGCCACGCCACCCAAGGCGGTCCCATCCGGCCAAGGCAATGCCTGTCAACCAACGCGCTTTTTGCCGAACCGAGGTCGTCAACGTGTCGGGGAAGCATGCGCGTGTCGCGACCAGCCGCCCATCGCGGCCGATGATCCGGGCCATATGCGTTCGCCCCCCGACCGCGCCAATGCTGATACCCAGTTCATAATCTTCGGTCAGGCTATGCGAATCGAAAGGCTGGCCATTGTTGATGGTCGCCAAACGGCCCAGAAGATTGCGCTCAATGGCACACGCCACGCCAGCCAGCGGCAATGGTGCGCCGATTGCCTCCCGGACCACCATGTTTTTGCCATGCGCCTCGGCAAATTCGTCGCAATAATGGCCGCTGACCCAACGCGAGCGGGCGGTGCGAACCGGAATGACGGGCAATTGCACGGCGCGGCCCTTGGCAATCAGGCAGTTGAAGACATGAAGCTCATCGGCATGGACAGAGTCTTCTGCATCATGGAGGATTATTGCCTTCGCCTTCTTTCCACATTTGATTTCGTCGAGGAGCAGCGCCTGCCAAAGCCGGTTAAGGCAGTCCGCCTTCGATGTCGGGCCGTCATGGCCTACAAGCACAAGGCGCATGTGCTGATCAAATGCTGCAGCGTTTATGACGGCGGCCGCCGTTTTTGCGTCATTGGGATAGCAGCCGACATAGATGCGGTATTGGCAATGGCTGCCTTGCCAGGCCCGGGTACAGTTTTGAAGCATCGCGCCAATGACCGCAGCTTCGTGCCAAGCAGGCACGAACACGGCAAGCAATCCGTCTTCTTCGGAAGGCGTCAGCTGGTATGCAAGTGGCGGCGGGTGAAGTCTGTGATAGACACAATGCCGATATATCCGCTGCACTGCCCAAATCGCATCGATGACCAATTCGTTCACAGCGCCCGTGAGAAGGAACACTGCGCTAAATATTAAAAACTCGCGTTGCGCCAATTCCAAAACAAGAAACAGGCTTTCAACCAACGGAAGGGCGTTCATCTGCACATTCAGCCATCCTGAACCTTGCAGCCTCCAATTTGCGTGTCCTTTTGGGTAACCATGCCCTTGCCCGTCCTCATTTGTGCTGCCCGAGAACGGGCAAGGGTGTCCAACTGCAGCCGTTTGCGACCCGAAGACCGGCTGGTGGGACTAGTATGCTCAGGCCAGCACGCCCGAATTCAATTCCCTGTATGTCACGTCCCTGTCCGTCTCACCTCTGTGCACCGCATCCCCGTACATCGCATCCCCGTAGTTCGCTGCAACAGCGGCCCGGAACTGCCGCGATACAAAATATTCTGGTCCAGAGCGCCCTGCCTCGTCGGTGCATTAGAACGGACGAAAGGTGCCCGTTAAAGCCGCCGCCACAAGCGCCATGACCAGACTGCTGAAAACCGCAACGTTCAGTGCGCGCACCAGAATTTCCCCTTCAGATAAGTCACGTCTACCCCCGCCAAGTGCGGGCAAGGAACCGAACCATGCTTTTTTGCCCGACAGGCTTCTAAGCGCAGCCCGAATAGAACTTTCGTTAGATGAAAAATGGACCGAAGCAAGTGCCGGCGTTTCGTATACGAACGGTTCGGATATGGATTGCGCCTCCAACGCAACGAACATTCTGGCAGCGTCCTTACGGCCCTTGGCGTTGAGTTTGCGCCGCGCGGCGTCAAGGCGCTGATCCACCGTATATCTTGAAATACCAAGCTTTCTGGCAATTTCCTTTGATGTATGATGTTGCGCGACGAGCCGCAGGCAGGCCATTTGGCCCTCGGTCAAATCATAGGGAGATTGAGTGCGCATCGACGATCCAGAATCAACGAATGAACTCTTGAAGAACATGTTTCCCATAATGCGCGCCCCCTAACTAAGGTTCTAGACCATGTTTGACGGCTAAGGCAAGAAGATTGCTCAGTTTTTTCCTGTGCTTGCCATTGATCGGCCCCCTCGGCATAAGAATTGCGATGACCAATATCGTAAACTCTCCTCGCGCAGGTTCGGCGCTGCGGGCCTTTCTTGCGAGCGAAGCTGCGGGTGGAATATTGTTAATGGCGGCAGCAGCTTTTGCCATGCTGCTCGCCAATTCGATGTTCGCGGATGACTACGCACATTTTGTACATTTGGTCACTGGACCTGAACTCACGCCAAAACTCGGCCCAATGACGGTCCATCTGTGGATCAACGATGGCCTTATGGCGATATTCTTCCTGCTCGTCGGGCTGGAGATCAAACGCGAATTTGTCGATGGACATTTGTCGACATGGGCAGACCGTCGGCTCCCGATGATCGCGGCGGCGGCTGGAATGGTGGTTCCGGCGATGATCTACCTTGGCATTGCAGGCGGCGACCCCATCTTGCAACGCGGATGGGCGAGACCAGCGGCGACCGACATTGCGTTTGCCATTGGCGTCCTTGCGCTGCTGGGGAGTCGTGCTCC
>JANMJX010000125.1:0-8223 GCA_031371575.1 Sphingomonadales bacterium | reverse complement strand
CTCGGTCCGCTGAAAACCGCGCAGCCCTTGGCCGAGCATCGTGAACAACAAAAAGGCCAGGAACAATGTAGACAAGCCGACGGCAATGAATCCCATCGCCTTAAAGCGGCGTTCAGCGGCATAGCGCCGGGCGATCCGCTTCTGCATGATCTGCCCGTTCCAGTCCGTCGGGGTAGGGGCGAGGGCAGGGTTACTCATATGCTTCCCGATATCTTTTAACGACGCGCAAGGCGACATAATTGAGGAAGAAGGTTGTCACGAACAATGCAAGGCCCAAGGCGAATGCCGCGAGGGTATGTGGGCTGCCGAAATCCTGGTCACCCGTAAGGAGTGCCACGATCTGCACGGTGACCGTAGTGATTGTATCAAATGGGTTTGCGGTCAGATTGGCGGTATAGCCTGCTGCCATCACGACAATCATGGTCTCGCCGATGGCGCGGCTGACCGCCAGTAATATGCCTCCGACAACGCCTGGCAATGCCGCGGGTAACAACACCTGTTTGATCGTCTCGCTCTTCGTCGCCCCCATTGCGAGGCTGCCGTCGCGCATGGCGCTTGGTACGGCAGCGATGCTGTCATCGGACATGGATGAAACCAATGGAATGATCATCACACCCATCACAATGCCCGCGGCCAGAGCATTGTCGGATGCAGCGTTACTGACGCCCAGCATGACGGCGAAATCGCGCACCGCGGGTGCAACGGTCAGCGCAGCGAAATAGCCGTATACAACCGTTGGCACACCAGCGAGGATCTCAAGGATGGGCTTCATCCATTTACGGACGGTGGACGAGGCGTATTGTGTCAGGAAAATCGCACTCATCAGGCCCAGCGGAATTGCAACAATCATCGCGATAATCGCGCCGATAAAAATTGTCCCCCAGAACAATGGAATGGCGCCATAGCCATTATATTCACCTGGTGTGACGGTCGACTTAGGATTCCAATCCGTGCCGAACAGAAATTCGAATGGCGACACCATCGAAAAGAAACGCCAGGATTCGAAAATCAGCGACACAAAAATACCAAGCGTAGTGAGGATTGCTATCAATGATGCGACCAGCAAACCGAACATGACGACACGCTCGACCTTTCCGCGTGCTCGGAAGTCGGGCTTTATCCGCGTAAAGGCAAACGCGCCGCCCGCAAAAAGCAGCGAGAGCGTTACAGCAACACCGATCCATTTATAATAAGACAGCGCGTTTCTGTACAAGGAAACAAGCTGTTCGCTTCCTTGCTGAAAAGCAGTGGTCTGGAATCCTTGAGCGATTGCCCGCGCTTCGGACAGGATGGCGGCGCGGGCAAATGAGTCTTGCGGCAAGTTGGCAGCTGCCGGGGACGAAAGCACCATGTTGGTGACAAGAGATGGTGAAATCGACTGCCAGATAAACATGAAGACCAATGCTGGTGTGATCGCGCAAATCGCGACGAACCAGCCATGATAATATGGCAAGCTGTTAACGGTGCCGCGCGGACCGCCCTTTGCGCTACGCACAAACGCAGCGGCACGTGCGCGCCCGGCTATCCAGCCAATCAGGCCAAGGCCCAAGACAAGGAAGAGCAATGCCGTTCCGGTCATAAACTTAAGCCTGCCCCCATGGAAGAAATAAACCCAAATCCGTCAAAAACTTTGCCCGAAAACAGCTAGGGCTTGGATCAAAACAGAGATTCGATCCAAGCCCATAGACGCCATCATTGTTGCAGATTTATTTCAAATCCGCCCCGGTCATGACGGCCATGCTGTTTGCAGCGTCAGTTGCTTTTTTATAATCGGCGTCAGTTGACGCAATCATACCCAATTTTGTCAGATATCCGCCAACAGATCCGCCTTTCAGGAACTCAACAACGAAATCCTTAATGCCCGGAATCTTGTCGATATGCGCCTTTTTGACGTAGATGAACAATTTGCGTGCGCCAGGATAGCTTCCGTCAGAAATCGTAGCGACCGTCGGACTAATGCCGTTCATCGTGATACCATGAACTTTCGATGCATTTTCTTCCATGTAGCTATAGCCGAAAATCCCGATCATGTCGGGGTTGGAACCCAGTTTCTGCACGATCAAATTGTCATTTTCGCCCTGTTCCTTAAATGCACCATCGGTGCGGATTTCGGTGCAAATTGCTTTATATTTGTCTTCGTCCTTTTCTTTCAATGCCTTGGTGGCGGCATCGGATTTGCAGCCAGCTTCCATGATCAGTTCGTGGAAAGAATCTCGCGTGCCAGATGTGGTTGGCGGACCATATACCGAAATTGGCAATTTCGGCAGTGACGGGTTTACGTCTGACCACATCTTTGCGGTTTGCGGTTTACCAAATGGATTGGCAGCAAGAGCCTTGTAAACATCTTCCGTGGTCAGCGCGAACTTAGCGCCTTCGTTGGATTCGGCGAGTGCAAGACCATCAATGCCAACCTGAATTTCAACAATGTCCTTAACGCCATTTTTCTGGCAATTTTCAAATTCGCTTTTTTTAATCCGGCGCGATGCGTTTGCAATGTCGGGCATGTCTGCGCCTACGCCCTTGCAGAATTGTTCAATACCGCCACCGGTACCGTTCGATTCAAGAACAGGCGATTTGCGCGACGCATCAGCTTTGGCGAAAGCTTCGGAAGCAGCTTTGGCAAAAGGAAAAACGGTCGATGAACCCACAATGCGGATTTCCTGGCGTGATCCACCTGCGGCGCCGCCAGTGCTGGCTTGGTCATTACATGCTGAAAGCGCGAGCGCGCTGACTGCAATAAGCGAAATTTTCTTCAACATATCCGTTGTCCTCATCATGGATTTTGTGCTGCTTGTCCTGCACATGAGGCGCCAGTAGACGCTCCACATGGCTGATAAATGACTCTTCTGTTACATTATTGTGACGGTCAAATTTGGGCAACGGGTAGCAATATCGCTACCGTGGTCCCTTTCCCCAAAACGCTGCGAATTTCCAGGTGCCCGCGGTGCCTGTCAACAATATGTTTGACCAGGCTCAAGCCGAGACCCGTTCCGCCTACCAGCCGGCTTCGACCGGAATCGACACGATAGAACCGTTCGGTCAAGCGCGGTAAATGTTCTGGCGCGATACCATCGCCGACATCAGCAACGGTGAAATTGATCATCGCCCCTGATCGCGAGCGCACAAGCGTAACAGTGACAGGGGTACCTGCGCGGCCATATTTCATGGCATTGTTCAAGATATTACTCGCCAATTGCCGCAATTGCCCGGCGTCTCCCATCACAGGAGGCAAATCGGAAATGATGTCGAGGCATATATCCGCTCCGCGATCCTTGTGGCTGGTGCGCAGCTGGTCGACGGTTTCCATGATGATATGGGAAAAATCGACTGGCGTTTGTGGCGGGTCATATTTTTCCGCTTCAATTCGGCTAAGCGACATCAGATCACGGACCAGCGCTTGCATCCGGTCCGTTTCCTTGGCCATTATACCGAGAAACCGGCTTCTGGTTTCGGCATCGTCGCCTGCGGCAGGCTCGTCGAGTGTTTCGATAAAACCCTTGATTGCAGCCAACGGGGTCAACAATTCGTGGCTCGCATTGGCTACGAAATCGACTCGCATTTTTTCGGCTGCCTGCGTTCCACTGCGGTCCGCAAGGTGCACTATCTTCTGCGTTGGCCCCATGGTCTGAATGCGCATGTCCCAAAGCTGGTTCTTTTGACCAATGCCTGCAAGCCGGATGGGGTGTCCGCTATGTTGGGCATCGGGGTCCGATAGCCGTTCGATGGCACCTGCATGCCGGAATGCCATACGGACATTCTGCCCGACGATATTCGGGCCCAAAAGACGATGCGCGACCTGATTGGCTGCCGCAACGCGTGCGCTTTCGACGATCAATATGGCATCAGCCGAGGCATCCATAAATGCCTGAAGCTGCGGGTGCGATGTTATCGCAGAAATTTGAACTATGTCAGCGGGATTGGGCTTTGCGGGGTCCGAAGCCTCTTCCGCGTCATCATGCGGATCGACCGCCACAAACAAAGCGATAAGCATTGATACAAACACAACGAGTATGCGCTCGGCAGGTCCAGCCATTTGGCCAGCAAAAACCGCGCCGATAATGGCCAAAGCAAACGCCACCAGAATGCGCGGGGACAACCAACTCTTCACTGCTTTACCCTGTTTCCAAAATATCGAATATGCGCGAAATCGTCTTTACGCATGAGTCCTGCCTTTGTCCTGCACATCAATGCTGATTAAATGCAGCTTCATTCGGCCCGCATCTTTTCGAGGCATCCAATAAGTTCATCAAAATGGTCAATAATCGCATCGGCGCCCATTTCTCCCACCGGTCCGTGTAAAAACCCAAAACTCACTGCGACGCTCGGGACGCCTGCATTTTGCGCAGCCATCATGTCATAAATGGAATCGCCGACATAAGCAGCGGATCCGCCACCACAACGTTTTATCATTTCGAAAATGGGCGCACCTGACGGTTTGGCGTTTTCCTTTCCGAGCGTATCGGCGCCCAAGATGCAACCCATGCGGTGTGCAAGATTGAGGTCAGTGAGCAGTTTAACCGCCAGGCTTTCAAACTTGTTGGTAACCACGGCATATTTCACACCCATATTGTCGAGCTGGTCCAGCAAGCCGAGCGCACCGTCAAATGGGCGGCTGTGGATCGAGACATTCGCTTCATAATAACGAAGCATTTCGCGATACAGTGGCTTGAAATCGCCATCGGGGATGCCGCCCGTCGACTCGAGTCCCTGCTGCAACATCAGCTTTGCGCCGCCACCAATATGCTGTTTAACCGTTTCGGAGGAAAGCGGTGTTCGGCCGACATTTTCAAGTACGTGGTTGACCGCAGCGGTCAAATCACCGCTGGTATCAATTAAGGTGCCGTCAAGATCGAAGCCGACAATATCAAAGGGAAACGTTTTCATATCGTCACCAATTGGCCTCTAGTTCTGGAAACCGCAACAATTTGCTGGCATGGGAATACACATGACTGAATTAGCCGCCATAATTCTCGCCGCGGGCAAGGGCACGCGCATGAAATCCAACCGACACAAGGTGCTGCATCCCATTGCCGGCCGGCCAATGCTGATGCACCTGATGGCATCGGTTGATGCCTTGAGTCCTTCAAAGAAAGTTGTGGTCGTTGGCAGCGGAAAAGATCAGCTGGAAGCGGCACTGAGCGGCGCGGCTGATTTCGCGGTGCAAGACCCCCAACATGGCACTGGCCATGCTGTGCAACAGGCGGAAACGGCCCTGAAGGGTTTTGAGGGTGATGTGCTGATCTTATATGGTGACGTGCCTTTCGTGCCGACCGCAACCATGCAAGCGATGGTTGACCGGTTGAACGCCGCTGATGCCCCTGCAATCGTCGTGCTGGCGTTCGAGCCAGAAAACGCAACGGGCTATGGCCGTGTGATTGTCGAAGGCGGTCGCATCATCAAAATGGTCGAACAAAAGGATGCAACTGGCGCCGAAAAAGCCGTGAAGCTGTCAAATTCGGGTTTAATGGCGGTAAAGGCGCGCGACCTCTTTCCGCTTTTGGCGCGTGTCACCAATGACAATGCGCAACAGGAATTTTATCTCACCGATATCGTCAACATCGCCAATGAGGATGGGCGCAAATGCGTCGCGGTTATGGCGGACCCGTTTGATGTCGCCGGGATCAACAGCCGTGCGCAACTCGCCGAGATGGAGCATGCCTGGCAGCAACGCCGCCGGACGCAGGCCATGGATGACGGTGCGACTTTAATTGCGCCGGAAACCGTCTGGTTTGCGTGGGATACGATTACTGGCCGTGACGTCCTGATTGAGCCGAATGTCTTTTTCGGGCCAGGCGTCAGCGTAGCGGACAACGTAAAAATCCGCGCGAACAGCCATATCGAAGGCGCACAAATTGCGAGCGGTTGCGAAATCGGTCCATTTGCGCGGCTGCGGCCCGGCACCGTGCTTGAGGAAAATGCCAAGATTGGAAATTTCGTGGAAACCAAGAAGGCGCATCTGGGCAAAGGTGCCAAGGCCAATCACCTGACCTATCTCGGCGACGCGACCATTGGCGCCGGCGCAAACATCGGCGCGGGCACGATTACATGCAATTACGACGGCTATTTCAAATATCAGACCGTGATTGGGGAGGGGGCGTTTATCGGTTCGAACAGCGCGCTTATTGCACCAGTCAAAATCGGCCGCGATGCTGTTGTGGCAGCAGGAAGTGCTGTGTCGCGAGACGTTGCCGATGGCGAGCTGCGCATGGTGCGGGCCGAGCAACTGGTAAAGCCCGGTTGGGCTGACCGGTTTCATGATACGATGCGTAAAAAGAAGGCTGATAAAAACAAAGATTGAGGGAAACGCATGAGTATTCGGGCTCAAAAACGTCTAACGGGTCCCCTAGCGGCGCTGTTTGCGTTGACCGCCATCGCGCAACCCGTGAGCGCAGAGAATTCAAAACGCTTTCAATCTGAAATACCCGCAGCGCGCGTCGACTACTGGCAAAAGCGTCAGGCGGAAATTCTCGCGCAGATACACGACACCAAAGACCTTTCTGGAGTGAAGCTGGTCTTCATCGGGGATTCCATAACCGATTTCTGGCATTTGGACGAAAACCCATGGTTCAAGGGTAAATGGATGGGAAAACAGATTTGGGATGAAAGTTTCGGTGAAGCTTCTGCCGAAAATCGCGCGTTTAACTTGGGTATTTCGGGCGACCGGATAGAGCATGTTCTGTACCGATTAATGCCGGCTGCGGATGGCGGAATGGGAATGCTTGACCGGGCTGATTTGCAGCCCGAATTCATGGTGATCATGCTTGGCATTAACAACACTTTTGATGGCGAGGAGCCTTTGGCGGACAGCCTGTTCAATGGCGTGAAAGTAGCCTTGGACGCAGCACACAGAGCAAAGCCGAACGCGAAAATCATATTGCAGTCCATTTTGCCCACCGACGACCCGGTGAAAAATGCGAAGACCGTACTTGTGGTAAACCAGAGGCTGGCTGCGTTAACGAGTGAACCGGACTATTATCGATTTACGACCTATCTCAACCTCTATTCAAGCTTTGTCGATCAGAAGGGCGCGCAACGCAAAGAGCTGTTCGTCGATGCGTTACATCCAAACCGTGATGGCTATCATGTATGGCGCGACATGTTGGTGAGGAAGCTCGACGCAGTACGCAAATCCAACTGACATCAATGCAATAGGATTGACATGATATCATGATATGATATCAATATATCATGACTCGCATTCTTGCCGACCTGCCTGATGAAGATATCAAATGGCTTGACCAACTCGCTGCCGAGCAGGGCAAGTCGCGCGCGGCCATTTTGCGGGAGGCGGTCGAGGCTTACCGCGCTGAAACGCCGAAAGATTGGCTGGAAGCCGGGTTCGGTCTGTGGGCGCGGCATGGAGTTGAAATCGAGCCTCACGAATATGACCGGAAACGGCGCGCGGAATGGACGCATCCGTGGGACGATGACTTTGAGGAGGTGCGCGCTGAGTCGCCGGATATGTTCGACGAATATGACGATAAGGAACGGGCGCATTATCTGGCGCTCACAAAAAAGGCTGCGGCATGGCATAAAAAGAATTCTGCATGAGCGGCTATAGCCTTGATGCCAATATACTGATCGATGCCTTGTTGGGTCATGACCCGGCGCATCGCGAAATGACTCGGATCGCTGCAAGCGGTGCGCGGATGTGGATCAGCCGAATGGCGTGGATTGAGGCCCTGTCAAAGGGCAGCGACCTGATCGTGCGTGATGCGCTTCAGTTTCTTGGACGGTTTGGTCTTGACGAGATAGACGATGAAATTTCGCACCGCGCGGCTGCGTTGCGCCGCGAACGGACAAGATTGAAGTCGCCCGATGCAATTATATTAGCCACGGCGCAAATACGTGGCCGCGTGCTTGTCACGCGAAATACCAAGGATTTCCCGGCTGAAATGCCGGGCATTCGCATCCCCTACAAATTGGATTAATACACATGTGCGGAATTATCGGAATTGTTGGCAAATCAGCCGTATCGGATCGCTTGGTCGATGGCCTGAAGCGGATGGAGTATCGCGGCTATGACAGCGCCGGCGTCTGCACAGTGATTGACGGACAACTTGTTCGCCGCCGCGCGGAGGGCAAGCTTGCCAACCTCGTCCATGTTTTGAAAACCGATAACGCGCCAGGCAATATCGGCATTGCGCATACCCGTTGGGCAACCCATGGCGCGCCGACCACAAGCAACGCACATCCCCATGCCACGGGTGAAGTCGCCTTGGT
>JANMJX010000109.1:0-4550 GCA_031371575.1 Sphingomonadales bacterium | reverse complement strand
AACCCTCGTCATACATATTTGTTTGTCCATTTGATTGGACTTCTGATAGCCTGCGGTCAATTCAATCTTCGCCGGAGCCAAAATCATTCGCCAGGAATCGTCAGCTTTGATTGTCGGTGCCGGGATTGGCGGGTTGGTCAGTGCCGTGCTTCTGGCGTCGCGGGGGATGGCGGTTACAGTTCTTGAAAAGGAAGACGCAGCGGGCGGCAAGGTCCGGCAATTGGATGTGCATGGCGCGAAGATCGATGCTGGTCCGACTGTTTTTACGATGCGCGGGGTCATTGATGACATCTTTGCCGCCGCAGGCGCCGCGACCGAAGATTATGTGACATTGCACAAGGCAGATCGAATCGCGCGTCATGCCTGGGATGCCGAAACGCGGCTTGACCTTTTTGCGGACCATGCGCGCAGCGTGCAGGCCATTGGCGAGTTCGCCGGTGCGAAGGCAGCGGCTGGCTTTGAAAGCTTTTCCAACGAGGCGCGGCGGATATTCAACATATTGGATCGCCCTTTTCTGCAGAATTCGAAAACATATCCGCCTGGACTGATGTGGCGGATCGGGCTGTGGCGGGTGGGCGCGCTCATCGCAATCAGGCCCTATGAAAGCCTCTGGAAGGTGCTCAAGGAGCATTTTGACGACCCGCGGCTGCTTCAGCTGTTTGGCCGCTATACGACCTATTGCGGCTCCTCTCCGTTCCAGACACCCGCCACGCTGATGCTGATTGCGCATGTCGAGGCGCAGGGTGTCTGGGCCATTAAAGGCGGCATGAGCGCGCTTGCTGCTGGGCTGGAAAAGCTTGCACGCGAGAAAGGCGTCCATTTCCGATATGGCGCCAAAGTCGCGCGCATAGACGTGCGCAAACGCTCTGTCGCTGGCGTTGAGCTTGCCAGTGGCGAATATCTGCAAGCCGATAAGGTCATCTTCAATGGCGACCCCGCTGCCCTTGCCTCCGGCCTGTTAGGCAATTCGGCCGCTGCGGCGAGTCGCAACGTGCCTGCAAAGGCCCGCTCGCTGTCTGCGCTTGTCTGGCTTGCCAACGCCAAAACCAGCGGCTTTGATCTTGACCATCACAATGTCTTCTTCTCGGACGATTACGAGGCCGAGTTCAGAGACATCAAGGCTGGCCGCCCGCCCGCCAGTCCCACCGCTTATGTCTGCGCGCTTGATCGCGGGCAGGCGAGCGTCCCGGCGAACCATGCCGAAAGACTTCAAATCATCGTCAACGCGCCTGCAAATGGCGACACAGAACAATACGCATCAAGGGAGAGAGACAGATGCACAACGGACATGCTGGCACGCTTGCGCGCGTGCGGACTGGAACTGGAGGATCCGCTGCCGCACCGGCTGGTGACACCATCGGATTTCGCGACGCTCTTCCCGGCGACGGGTGGAGCCCTTTATGGACGGGCCTCGCACGGGTGGGCGGCTTCCTTCCTCCGGCCCGGCAGCCGGACATCGATCCGTGGGCTTTATTGCGCGGGCGGGGCGACTCATCCGGGAGCAGGGGTCCCGATGGCCGCCTTGTCGGGGAAGCTCGCGACGCAAGCCTTGCTGTCCGACCATATTTCGACACGCTGGTTCCATCGCAAGGCTATCGCTGGTGGTATGTCGACGCGCTCAGCGATGATGGGCGCTTCGGGCTAACCATCATCGGTTTCATCGGCAGCGTCTTTTCGCCTTATTACAAGAAATCAGGGCGAAATATCCCTGTCGACCATAGCTGCCTCAACATCGCGCTTTATGGCAAGGGCGCGCGCTGGGTCATGACCGAACGGGGCGTTGGCGACACACGGCAGGAACGCGATTGTCTGCAAATCGGGCCAAGCGCGATGCGGTGGGACAAGGACCGGTTGATCATCGACATTGAAGAACGCGATATCCGTCTGGGCATCCCCTGGCGCCGCCGGGTGAAGGGCCAGATCATATTGACGCCCGAATTGCTCAATGACCGCAGCTTCAAGCTGGATCCGCAAGGCCGTCATCATTGGCAGGCCATCGCCCCGCGTGCGTCGGTCGAAGTCAAGATGCAGCAGCCTGACATATCGTGGAAAGGCAGCGCCTATCTCGACAGCAACCATGGCAGCGAACCCATCGAAAACGGCTTCCAAAGCTGGCATTGGTCACGCGCACATGTCGCCAAGCAGGTGGCAGTCATTTATGAAGGCAAGCGCCGTGATGGCAGCCATTTCGCCAGCGCGCTGCGCTTTGACTCAAGTGGCACGCCAACTGAAGTCGAATTGCCTCTGGTCGCACCCTTGCCGCGCACCTATTGGGCGATGGAACGACAGACCCGGGCCGACCGGGGCCACGCGTCGGTGATCAAGACATGGGAGGATTCGCCCTTTTACGCGCGCACTGCCTTGTCGGCGCGCCTTTGGGGAGAGCCCGTTGTCGCGATTCAGGAAAGCATCTCGCTTGACCGGCTGATCAATCCGGTGGTGCAATTCATGCTGCCATATAAGATGCCGCGGGAGACATAGATAAAGCTCTTCCCCCCGCTTTCGTGTCGAGACATGGAGCCTTCCTGCGCGACCGAAGGGCGTCTCGACGACGCTCGACGCGAACAGAAGCGGAAAATGGATATTCGCTCACTTTCGTCATCCCCGCGTAGGCGGGGATCCAGCACGCGTTGGTTGGTTGCGCAAAGCCTTTGAGTTTGACGTGAAGTCAGGAGTTGGATCCCCGCCTACGCGGGGATGACGACGCTTTGGACTTGGAAAGATCGCACGCTTGCCATCAATAAAATTGGAAAGTCACACTAAGGTCACACCTAAACGGGTGCAGAAAAGTCTGAAGGCTGATTGCATGCCCCTGCAGCCATTGGGCGGTTACCGATGTAGTCTCGCGAAGATGACAGGCCAAATCCTACATTGCAAGCAAGAGCTTACTCTTTGTCCTGCATGCTGTCTTTTTTCGCCTTGTCCTTGGCAATTTCACGATTGATCGACCATAATTGCCAGAAACCAAAGCCCAGGGCGACAATGCCACCGAAAACGATCTCGATCCAACCCAGATTATCGAATACGCTCGGTTCCACTTTGCTTCTCCCACCACCACTTGTTTTTTATACTAAACGATTATGGCTTCAACTTTACCTTAGCGAATGCGGTTACAATTTCCTTAGCTTGCTCTGGATCTTCCTCATGTGCCAGATGGCCAAAACCCTGCATGTCCAGCACCTCACAATTCGGCAACAACTGGGCGGCATCGGCCACGGCGGATTTTGGAATCGCTGCGTCCTTGCTTGGGTAAACCAGCAAAACAGGTGAGGTGATTTCGCTCAACCGCGCGCCCAAAGCCTCAAGCCGCCAGTTTGCCATCATGCGGATCGCGCCGTCACAATGGCCCGATTTGCTGAACAGCCGCGTGTAACATTTTGCGCCGTCTGCGTCGATCTGCGACCCAGTCGAGCGCGCAAGGAATTTGGCTGTCTGCCCCGGGGCCTGCGCCATCCGTGAAAAGATGATCGATACAAAGGGATTGGTGAACAGCATTTTGGCAAGCGAGGGGAATATGCGTGCAGCAAGACCTGGGAACGGCATCAAGGCTGGCGCAAAGCCGACCAAAGGCGCTTTCCAACCGGTGTCGAGCAAAAGCTGCGCCGCGATCGCAACGCCTGCGCTATGACCAACAATCAGGTCGGGTGTGCAGGATAATTCCTTTAAAACTGCGGCAATGGATGTGGCCATGCCGGATAATGTGACATTGCCCATAACAGCTGACTTCGTGAAGCCATGGCCAGGCAAGTCCATCGCGATGACGCGATAATGCTTGGCCAGCAACGGCATCAAACTGCGCCAGCTATGGGTCGCTGCGCCTGTGCCGTGGATGAGCAAACAGACGGGAGTCCCTGCGGCATCCGGGCCCATTTCTTGTACATGCCATTCATATCCGCCGGCGCGCACGAAGCGGCTGGACGGGCGGTTTGGCCAATCCTTGCCATCGGTCGCCCAATCGGGATAGCGCCCGCTCACAGGCTTTCAATCGCTGCAACCATGGCCGCGCTTTGCGCCTGAGGTAATGGCAAATAGCGGCCGTTCAGAGCAGCCGCGAGTTCAGCTGCCTCCTCGCGCGGCCGCGGCGAAATGTCGATGACGATACTGCTCAGACCAAGCATCGCCAGATTGCGCGCTGCCTGATTGGCTTCTTCCATCGCCACGGTTCGGTTGGCGCTGCCGTCCATGGCGACATTGCCCTTGCCGTCGGTCAGCACCGCAATCAACGGCGTCTGACCGCCACGTGCTGCCGTTTCCGCCAGTTGACCTGCGGCAATCAACCCAGCCGCCAATGGTGTGCCGCCACCGCCCGGCAAAGCGGCCAATGCCCGCCGCGCCCGGGTCAGCGACCGCGTTGGCGGCAGCAGAATTTCCGCAGCCGACTGCCGGAACGCGATGAGCGCGACCTGGCTGCGTTTGACATAGGCTTGCGCCAGCATCATTTCGACAGCGCCCTTTGCCTCGGCCAAGCGCGACAAGGCCGACGAACCAGATGCATCGACTGCAAAGATCGTCAACGTCTCGCTGCGCTGCTCGAAATGGCGCACGCGCAG
>JANMJX010000069.1:0-12604 GCA_031371575.1 Sphingomonadales bacterium | reverse complement strand
AATCGCGTGCGTTGGCAAATACCGAGTAGTACAGTTGTGATAAGCTTTCCGCGCGGTCCAGAAATGGGAAGCACGGCATGGACGCGGCCGTCCCAAGAATATTATCCACCAAAGGCCGTGGCCGAAAAGCGACAGGGAAGAACCAAAGTAGAATTGGCTATTTCGTCAGTGGGTGCCTTGACTGATTGTAAAATTCTCGAGACCAGCACCCATGCGGATTTGGACGCGGAGTCATGTAAATTAGCATCCAACCGGGCGATTTTCTCGCCAGCGGTTGATATCGCGGGTCAACCAACAACGGGTCGTATCCAGACGGAAGTAAAATGGCGTATTCCTGGCGAAGGCGTTCCGTTAGCGCCTGGCGTTCCCATAATGACCCCAATCATCCCGAAGTCGTTACTGCCAAAAGCAGGAACCACAAATGTGTCGTTTACGGTCGCCGCTGACGGCACGCTGGCGGATTGCTCGGTGCAAACCACATTAGTCAGCCAGTCCACGCCCGACACATTTTGCAAAGCGAAAATTAAGTTTGAACCTTATACAGATGCCAACGGTAAAGCAGTGGCGCGCCGCGTGACCACAAAAACCGTTATTGTAGTCGAAGATGTAAAATAGGTCGGTTGCTTCGGGATAGACTTTAACCTTATCCGCACTTATATGCGCCAAAGCACAAAACAGGGCGACACATGCGCATACTGATTTACCTACTGGCAATGTTGAGCGGATTCTCCGCTGCGGAAGCAGCGCGTCCTGTTTCTTCGGCACCAGCATCGGTTGGATCAGCAGTGTCGCAGGCATATGTGGCCTCGGCTGCGAAGGTAGCTGAAAAGGCCTATGCCTTGCCCATGTGCGATGCCCGTTTTGCGCGCGTTCCGCTGACCCCTGTAGGCGGCGTTGCGACATTGATTGCACCAACGCCCGATACACCGGTCCAGCGGCACGACATTATTTTAGGCTAGGTTTCCTGCGCCCATCGGGTGCGTCCTTCAGCCTTCTACTGCGCGCCAACACGGCGCGTCTCCCATATGATTTCAAAGGAATTACTTATGTTCGGCGGATTTGCCAAAGCGATTTTCGGATCGTCCAACGACCGTTACGTTAAATCGATCATGAAGATCGTTGACCAGATCAACGCGCTCGAAGATGGAATTTCGGTCATGGATGACGACCGGTTGAAAGCCCAAACGCAGCTTTTCCGCGACCGGTTGGCAGCGGGCGAAACACTTGACGATATTCTGCCAGAGGCTTTTGCAACGGTGCGCGAAGTATCGAAGCGAGTTATGGGCATGCGCCACTTCGACGTGCAGATGGTCGGCGGAATCGTCCTCCATCGTGGGGAAATCGCAGAAATGCGCACGGGCGAGGGTAAGACCCTGACCGAGACTTTGGCCTGCTATCTGAACGCGCTTGAAGGCAAGGGTGTCCATGTGGTCACCGTGAACGACTATCTGGCCCGCCGCGATGCCGAATGGATGGGGCGGATATATGGTTTCCTCGGTTTGACCACCGGCGTTGTCGTGCCGAACATTCCCGAGCACGAACGCCGAGCCGCCTATGCAAGCGACATCACTTACGCCACGAACAACGAACTTGGTTTCGATTATCTGCGCGACAATATGAAATATGAACGCGAACAGATGGTGCAGCGGCCGTTCAACTTTGCGATCGTCGACGAAGTCGATTCGATCCTGATCGACGAGGCGCGCACACCGTTGATCATTTCGGGTCCGACCGACGACAAATCGGAACTGTATATGCAGGTCCATGCCGTCGTCCTTCAGCTTGATGAAGGCGATTATGACAAGGACGAAAAAAGCCGCAACGTAACGCTTACTGAAGAAGGCACGGAAAAGGTGGAGCGCCTGCTTGAAGACGCGGGCCACCTGACTGGCTCTAACCTCTATGATTTTGAGAACACCCTGGTGGTGCACCATCTTGACCAAGCGCTTAAAGCCAATGTCATGTTCAAGCGTGACATTGATTATATCGTTAAAGAGGGCAAGGTCATCATCATCGATGAATTTACCGGACGAATGATGGATGGCCGCCGCTGGTCAAACGGTCTGCACCAGGCGGTTGAAGCCAAAGAAGGCGTCGAGATCGAGCCGGAAAACCAGACGCTTGCAACCATCACCTTCCAGAATTATTTCCGCATGTATCCCAAATTGTCGGGCATGACGGGAACGGCAGCAACCGAAGCAGGCGAATTTCACGAAATCTACAAGCTGAACGTCGTTGAAATTCCGACCAACCTGCCTGTCCGCCGGGTGGATGAGGACGATCAGTTTTACAAGAACACGCAGGACAAGTTTGGTGCCATCGCCAAGACAATCAAGGAAGCAAATGACCGTGGGCAGCCAGTGCTCGTCGGCACGGTGTCTATCGAGAAGTCTGAACTGCTTTCGGAGTTTCTGGAGAAAGAAGGCGTCAAGCATAGCGTACTGAACGCGCGCTTCCACGAAAGCGAAGCGCATATTGTCGCGCAGGCTGGCCGCTTGGGAAGCGTCACCATCGCCACCAATATGGCGGGTCGCGGTACTGACATTCAACTTGGCGGTAACTTCGAGTTCCGCCTGAACGACGAGCTGCGCGATGTGCCAGAAGGGCCCGAGCGAGACGCTGCCATTGAAGCATTGAAAGCCGAAATTGCCGCTGAAAAGGCGCAGGTTATTGAAGCCGGAGGATTGTTCGTGCTGGCTACCGAACGGCATGAGAGCCGCCGCATCGACAACCAGTTGCGTGGCCGTTCCGGTCGTCAGGGCGACCCCGGCCTTTCGCGCTTCTACCTGTCGCTTGACGACGATCTGTTGCGTATCTTTGGATCCGAAACCCTGTTCTCGCGCATGATGAATTCAAGCCTTGAAGATGGCGAGGCCATAGGCGGCAAGTGGTTGTCAAAGGCGATCGAAACCGCACAACGCAAGGTTGAAGCCCGCAACTACGATATCCGCAAGCAGCTTGTGGAATATGATGATGTCATGAACGACCAGCGCAAGGTGATCTATGACCAGCGCAGCGATATCATGGATGCCGATCATGTCGGCGATATCATCGAAGACATGCTCAACGACACTGTCAACAATATCGTTGGTGATTATTGTCCCGAAGGAACGTATCCCGAGCAGTGGGATGTTGAGTCACTCAAGCAGAAATGCGCTGAATTGCTTGGACTGGCGCCCGACATTGATAGCTGGTTGCAGGAAGACGGGCTTGAGCCTGAAATCATCGAAACCCGAATTGCCGACATGGCGACGGCCAAGTTCAAGGCAAAGGGCGAGGTTCTGGAAGAGAGCGTATGGCGTCAGGTTGAAAAGAGCATCCTGCTCCAAACGCTTGATCACCATTGGAAAGAGCATTTGTCGACCCTCGATGCGCTGCGTCAGGTGATCTATTTGCGTGCCTATGCGCAAAAGAACCCGGTCAATGAATATAAGCAGGAGGCATTCGGGCTGTTTGAGCGGATGTTGGCGGCCATCCGTGAAGGCGTGACCAAGACCATCGCAACCAATGATTTCCGGGCCGAAGAGGAATTTGTGCCGCCTGATCTGCCGGAATTGCCCGATTTCCTGACCACGCATATCGATCCGTTTACTGGCGACGATAACAGTGATGATATGGATGCCGGTTCGCTTGGCCTGGTCACAACGACCATCCCGCGGGCGCCTGTGGCATCGCTTTCGTCTGACCCCTATGCTGGCGACCCTGATCTGCGCCGGAACGATCCGTGCCCATGTGGATCTGGCCAGAAGTACAAGCACTGCCACGGCGCTTACTGATAGCGGCGTGAACAGAGGGCGAAGATGATCTGGTTGGCTGGCCTCTTTGCCCTCGTCGCCTTTGTTTATGCATCGGTGGGATTTGGCGGTGGTTCCACATATACGGCGCTGCTGGCCTTGTGGGGCGTTGATTACCGCCTGATCCCGGTCATCGCGCTGATCTGCAATATCATCGTGGTGTCAGGTGGCACGGTCCGTTTTGTGCGGGCTGGCCTTGTTTCCTGCCGCGAGGTAGCGCCCTTGCTGCTGATATCCGCGCCACTTGCCTTCGCCGGCGGGTTGGTCCCGCTCAAACAATGGCTTTTTCTTGGGATATTGGGTGGGGCACTGCTTCTCTCGGCGATTGCGCTTCTCGTCCAGTCTGACAAAATGACTCAGCGCGTGCTGCCAAAACCCGTTCTGCTTGCGATATCGGGCGCTGTGGGGCTGCTTGCTGGTCTGTCAGGTATTGGCGGTGGCATTTTCATGGCACCCGTGCTGCACCTAATCCGCTGGGCAGAGCCGCGCCGGATCGCGGCCTTTGCATCGCTCTATATCCTGATCAATTCCGCCGCAGGGCTGTTCGGCCAAATCATCAAGTCCGGTGCGCAGTCGCTTGCCGAGCCAGCGATGCAATATGGCATATTGCTGGGCGCTGTATTGGTTGGTGGGCAACTGGGCAGCATGTTCGGAATGCGCTATCTGTCGCCGCGCCTGCTGCGCAGCCTCACGGCGTTATTGGTGGGTTATGCGGCGGTGCGATTGCTATGGCAATCTTATGCTATGGCCTGATTGACTATAGCCAGAAAAAATGGCTCCCCGGGAGGAAAGCAATAAAACCTATAAAAACAGTAATATAGACGTTTGTGCGGACCCGTTCCAGGCCACGGAATCCAGCGATGCCCCGCATGTGTTGTCTCACATCAAATCGATTGAAATTTCGAGATTGTGATAAAATTTCTGCTCAATTGAAATGGAACGCATGCAGCCAGTTGTTACAAGACCAAACCGCGCGCCATTCCCATTGTCCGGGACTAAACGATGGCTACAAAGTTTGTACTGCTCGCTTGATTGCCTTTGGAAGGCTATCAAGCACGGTATCTCGGTTCTTATGAGTAATCTTTGATAGTTTAATTGAGAAACGCGCATAAAGTAACTGATTCAAACCCAATGCAACGAGCCTTAGAAGCTTTATTGTCATCAAACTTTGGTCCTCGTCGTATGCAAAAACTTTCTCGAATGGTACGCGCAGGGCCACGTGGTCGGGGTGAGCCGAATGGACCGAAAGGCACAACTCGCTATATAATGTTTTCAGCTTCGCTAACACAGCAAGTGCTGTGGCATCGCCAGCTAAGATGCCAGTGGCATTGTCAAAAAGGGCGTAGACTGATTTGACTTGGTAATCTCCGCCCTTATCTGCCACCACAACTCTTACGATGTTTTCGATTGCGCTACGCGCCATTACCCGGGCTGGCTTATATAATGAGAAAGCTAGCAGAGCGAATGATTGGGATATGTCTGAAATACCCTCTATTGGGTGTTTGCCAAATTGCGCTTCTGGAAACTCTTTTTCTTCGACCAACAACGTCCATATCAAAAGCGAATGAAGTTGCTTGTAAGCTGTTGAGAAACCCAAAGCAGATTTCGGATGAGCAAACAGGCTGTCTACCGAGAAATCTTCAACGTACGATTTTATTTCTGCAACAGAGGCCGAGGTGACTGACATTAGATTGCCTGAGTAAGCATATTCTGAATTACTTCATTCCACGAAAGACCAATCTCGCGCTGATTTCTGACCAGATCGCGGGTCGAACTCTTCACGTCTTGTAGGCTTTCGACTGCTTTTATTAATTGCCGCAATCGGTCAACATCAAGCAAGTTGGCATTACAAACGACATTTCCAATCAACTCATATTTCGATTTTTTATGCCATCTTGGCATTTCGATTTTGAGTGCATGCTTTGCGAATTCTACGATATCTTCGTTGGTGGTAAACAGAGACTCGTCCATAAACAATGAAGGCAACCGCCCGAGTAGAATGGTTGTTTCGTTTTGTCTCATTTTTGCGGTATTACTGGATTGCTGCTTAATCATGTTGCCTTCGGCAGCTAAATTCGCAAGCGCACGAAAATCGAGATCGTCAAACGTAGTCAACAACCACGAAAGCTCTTCAACAAATCGACGTAGCGCGCGCGGGTCGGTTCGCTTTGTAGGTTTCTTGACTTGTGGAGTGTCGCGTTTAGTTGGCATTTTTTACCCTTTTAAGAAATTCATTCATGATCTGGGCAAGGGCGGATTTAGTTTCAGTTGCACCAGAATCCAATATCAGCTCCTGACGCCCCTGACCGCGAGCGATTGCAGTTCGTTGAGGCAGGCTCGATGCAAACCGTCTGTCCTTCCAAAGGTTGTTTTTATCGAGCCACGCAATGGTTTCCGCGTAATTTTTGGTTCGTCTGTCGGTTAACGTCAGAACTACACCGAGACAGACAATGTCATGCCCGAAATTCTCTGAACACCGATTTACGACGCCCTGCAATAAGTCAATCCCGACCCGCGATAGAGGCTCAGCTTTGACGGGTATCACATAGTGGTCCGAGGCTATAAGCGCGCTCATCATCCAACTTGAAGGGGTCGGAGGAGTGTCTATGATAACATAATCATATTTGTCTTTCGCATCAGACTTCGTCAGATATCGCTTTAAGCGCTGTTCTCTTCCTTGCCCTGCATTGCTGTCCAATCTGTATAATT
Source organism: Sphingomonadales bacterium (assembly GCA_031371575.1). Classification (GTDB taxonomy): domain Bacteria; phylum Pseudomonadota; class Alphaproteobacteria; order Sphingomonadales; family Sphingomonadaceae; genus Sphingorhabdus_B. Next base: position 6,101 of record JANMJX010000069.1, on the reverse strand, counting down.
CAAGATCGCCGGGCACTATGTCAAAACCTTCACGGATTTGCCAAGGCTTTACATCTTCAAGCTTAACCACCGAGGCGGCTTGAATTCCCTTCACAGCGCTCACCTTGGGCTGCCCAGAGTCATCGTAAATATTCACGATTGTATGGCCCCCTTCTGCTCGCAGTTTTACATAGTCCTCGCCAGAGAATATGCACTGGGTTGCGTTGAATTGAGGATCCAAATCAATCAACAAAACACGCTTTTCTGCCCTCCGGTTTAAGGCATCAGCTAAGTTCACAGACAGGGTCGTCTTCGCAACGCCTCCCTTCATATTTACGAAGGATATCGTTTTCACGCAATCAGGCCCTCCCAAGTTTGTACCGTCAGTCATAGCAGCGTTGAGAGGATTTGCTAGCTTGGTTGATCCAGTGCCGGTCACTCTTAATTCTACTTCAGTAGGATAAGCCGGATAAAGCTGAGATGCGCACTTTGAGCCTGAAGCGGCTAAGTATTCGTCATTCACGAAAGCTGCAAAATTACATTTCGCGACTGGGGAGGATAACTACCACACAGACACTACAGCGGGATGCTGTGATTTTTTAGATATTTTGCAAATTGGGCCCCACTCATAACACCGCATTTTTTTGTGAAATGGGAGACAAATGGCTCCCCCAATAGGGGAGCACGAAGTGAACAAAAACAATGAATTAGCCGTGAGACAAAAATGAGATTTCCCATTTCCCTGTGTCTCACAGAAAAATTAATGAGTAAAATCAATCATTTAAGCAACAAATGGCTCCCCGGGAGGGATTCGAACCCCCGACCAATTGATTAACAGTCAACTGCTCTACCACTGAGCTACCAGGGAACAGCCCGATATCCTCGGGCAGAGGCGCGCCTATAGCAGCGCTTTTTCGCCTTTGGCAAGCGTCCATTGCCAGTTCATACAATAAATTGTTCCATCGCAATGCGATCATCGAGAGCATGTTCAGGGTCGAACAAAAGCGTAAGCGCGCGATTTCGGTCCAATGCCACTTCGACCTCGGATATATCCCGGATTTCGCGCTGGTCCGCGACGGCGCTGACCGGCCTTTTGCCTGCCTCCAATATTTTGAGCCGGATGACATATCGGTCGGGCAATATGGCGCCCTTCCAACGGCGCGGGCGAAAGGGGCTAATCGGTGTCAGCGCGAGAAGCGATGAATCGAGTGGCAAGATGGGGCCATTCGCGGACAGATTATAGGCGGTTGACCCTGCAGGCGTAGACACCAGGATGCCGTCGCAAATCAGCTCCGGAATGACGGCGCGACCGTTGACCGAGATCTCAAGCTTGGCTGCCTGACGCGTCTCGCGCAGCAATGACACCTCGTTAATGGCAGGCAAGTTGAATTTCTGCCCGCTCATGGTCGTAATCTCCGTCGTTAACGGACGCACCGAAAAGGATTTGGCGCGTTGCAGGCGGCCCGGAAGGTCCTGCAATTCCCATCCGTTCATCAAAAAGCCGATCGTACCCCGGTTCATGCCGTAAGCGGGTATATCGCGCCGGCTTTCGAGCAACTGGTGCAGCACCTGAAGCATATGACCATCGCCGCCGAGCACGATGACCGCCTCGGCGCTGTCCAGTGGCACGAAATCGTGGACCTCGCGCAGGAGCGCTTCAGCCTCTCGTGCCTGGGGCGTTGCCGATGAAATTATGGCAATTTGCATATTGGGATCATCCACCGGTTGCGTTCATGTGCCGCGCAAGCCGCAAATCGGGCTGCGCAAGCTGCGTTTCGAAGTCATGGCGTTGCGGTTTAAGGCGCAATGCCTTTTGAAGCAAAAGATCGACATCGGGGAGCGTACCCTCGCGCAAAGCCTTGCGTAAGTCGACATGCAGCTCCGAGCCAAGGCACAAGAAGATTTTCCCATCGGTGGTAAGCCGGATGCGGTTGCAATGGTCGCAGAAATTGTGGCTCATCGGCGTGATAAGGCCAAGACGCAGCCCCAGGGGTTCGACCCGCCAGTAGCGCGCAGGGCCAGCACTTTTATGCGCGAGGGAATGGATGTCATATACCGCGTGAAGCGGAGCAATGAATGCGTCCAGGGGCACGAAACGCTCTTCGCGTTCATTGACACCGGCACCAAGCGGCATTGTTTCTATCAGCGTGAGATCAAAGCCGTTTTCGGCACAAAATTCCGCCATGGGCAAAAGTGCATCTTCATTTTCGTCTTTCAACGCGACCATGTTGATTTTTATGTCGAGCCCATGCGCTTTTGCGGCATGTATTCCGGCCAGAACCGTAGCAAGGTCACCACCGCGGCTGATCTGCCGAAATGAATCGGGATCAAGCGTGTCGAGACTGACGTTAATGCGCTTCATGCCTGCCGCCGCCAACAGTGGCGCGAACTGCTCGAGCCGACTTCCATTTGTCGTCATGGTCAGTTCTTCAAGGTCGCCAGCGTGCACACGCTGCCCCAGCGCTTCGATCAAGACGGCGATGTCGCGCCGCACAAGCGGCTCGCCGCCTGTCAGCCGGATTTTGCGGATACCATGCTCGATAAACCGCCCGACCAGAACAATGATCTCGTCATAGGTCAACAGGTCGCGGTGCGGCAGGAAACTTTGCTGTTCGGGCATGCAATAAAAGCAGCGGAAATTGCAGCGGTCAGTGACCGAAATCCGTAAATAGTCTATAGTGCGTCCGAAACCGTCGATCATGTTTGCGATGTAAGCCGAAAACGCTTTGGCACAAAGCTGAATCAAAAAATGGCAACCGTTCGGAAAGCTTTCGCGGCTATAGTTGGCGCGTGAACAGTTCAAAGTACCCATCCCATAAGCCGACCAAACGCGGACTGGCTCCCATGCGTCGTGCGCGCGAGGCGCGCGATTGGCTGTCCGCCGAATCCCAAGGTCCAGCGACGCTGCTCTTGTTGGGAATTAAAGACCTCAAGCAGATCAATGAACAGCATGGGCGCGCCGCTGGCGATATGGCTATCCGGCGGGTGGGCGAACGCTTGCGTGATTTTGCCGCGCAACAATTGTCGCCGATCAGCATCATGGCGCGGATGCCGGGCCGGGAATTCATGCTCGTCGTGAAGGGCAATGATGCGGGCAGGCATACCGAGCTTGCGGCACAGAAGCTGCTTGAAATGGTTTCGGCCGACCTCGGTGATTCGACGACGCCATTGCATGTCAGTGCGCGCGTGGCGATTGCTCTGTCGCAGCCAAACGAAAGCAGGCAGCAGCTTGCTGCACGGGCATCGCAGGCTCTGGCGCAAGCCTATGAGCGCAAGGGTGAGCGATTTGTAATCGCGGATAACATCAATGTTCCGGAGGCTGGCGAGCGAAGCCAGTTGGACGCAAGCCTGCGATCCGCGCTGGCCCACCGGCAAATTGCCATCATGCTTCAGCCCCAGTTTGCCGTCGCAAGTGGGGCGTTGGTAGGTGCAGAGGCGCTTGCGCGGCTCAATCACCCCATTCTTGGTGAAATAAGCGCTGGAGACCTGTTCGCTTCTGCCGACCGATGTGATCTGCGTGAGGAATTGTCGTACCATATCCAACAAGAAGCGATTGCCATCGCCGCCAAATGGCCAGCTTCCTTCTCCCATCTGCGCCTCGCGGTAAACCTTGGCGCAGAAGAACTAACGGACAATTATGGGTCGCGGCTGCTTGAGCTTCTCGAGACTGCCGGCTTCTCGCCGGAGCGCCTCACATTGGAGCTAACCGAAGAGAGTCTTGTCCGCGATCTTCCGCTCGCCGCTGGGCAGCTTGAACTGTTACGCGACAAAGGCGTGCGCATCGCGGTTGATGACTTTGGCACTGGTTATTCAAGCCTGGCCTATCTGAAGGCTTTGCCGCTTGATTATCTCAAAATCGACAAGGACATGACGCCTGATATCGCAGGTGACGGCAAGGACCGGATCATCTTGCGCGCCATAATTGCAATGGCCAAGGCGCTTGGCCTGCTCATAATAGCAGAGGGCGTTCAGAAGCCCGAAGAGCTGGCGATGCTTCAAGCCGAAGGTTGCGATTTTTTCCAGGGTTTCCTGCGCGCGCCGCCGCTGGCTCCGCAAAAGTTCGCAGCGATGGCCAGCGAGCTCGTTTAGCCTGCCTTGCGGGCAAGATTGGCAAGGCCGCGAGACAGCTGCAGGCAACCATTCAGCCGCGCTGCAGCGTCGCCCCAGACACGGTTGATGACCAGCTTGCTGTCGGGTCGCAGCTTCGCTGTCTGGCCAAGCTTGTCGACATAAGCGAGCAATCCGGTGACATTGGGCGGCGTATCCTGATGGAAGCTGACCAACGTGCCGCGCGCACCGACTTCGATCTTTGCAACCTGCGCAATGAGGGCATTTTGCTTGATCTGTATAAGCTTAAGCAAATTCTGCGTCGGTTCGGGAATGGGACCAAAGCGGTCTGTCATTTCTGCTGCAAAACCTTCGACATCCTGCCCTTCTTCCAGATCGTTCAATCGGCGATACAAAGCCATACGCACCGACAGGTCGGGGACGTAATCGTCCGGAATGAGGATGGGCGCATCGATCGTGATCTGGGGCGAGAAGCTGCCTCGTGGCTTTGCAAGCCCTTGGGCGCCCGCGCGGGCCTCCAATATCGCCTCTTCAAGCATCGACTGGTACAGTTCGAAGCCGACTTCCTTGATGTGCCCCGATTGTTCGTCGCCCACCAGATTGCCTGCGCCGCGAATGTCGAGGTCATGGCTGGCCAGTTGGAACCCTGCACCCAGACTGTCGAGGTCGCCGAGTACCTTCAGGCGTTTCTCCGCGGTTTCGGTCAATACCCGGTTGGGTTCGTGGGTGAGATAGGCATAAGCACGGGTCTTGGAACGCCCGACCCGACCACGCAGCTGGTATAATTGCGCCAGCCCAAAACGGTCGGCGCGATGGATGATCAGGGTATTCGCACTTGGGATATCCAGCCCGCTTTCGACAATCGTGGTCGACAGCAGCACATCGTACCGCTTTTCGTAGAACGCGCTCATGCGCTCTTCGACTTGCGTTGGTGACATCTGGCCATGCGCGGTCACAAATTTCACCTCGGGAATTTCCGTACGCAGATATTCCTCAATCTCGGTAAGGTCGGTAATTCGGGGAACGACGAAGAAGCTTTGTCCGCCGCGATAATGTTCGCGCAACAATGCCTCGCGCAAAACGACTGGGTCCCACGGCATGACATAAGTGCGCACGGCGAGGCGGTCTACAGGCGGCGTCTGGATAACCGATAGTTCGCGCAGGCCCGACATCGCCATTTGCAATGTGCGCGGGATCGGCGTCGCGGTGAGCGTCAGCATATGGACGTCGGTCTTCAACGCCTTGAGTTGCTCCTTATGGTTGACGCCAAAGCGCTGTTCTTCATCAACGATGACAAGTCCAAGCCGTTTGAACTGAAGCGACTTTGCCAGCACTGCATGCGTGCCGATGACGATATCCATTGTCCCGTCGGCCAGCCCCTCGCGGGTTTGCGTGGCTTCTGCCGCGGGAACAAGCCGTGACAGCCGCCCGAGCTTAAGCGGGAGATCGCGGAACCGCTCGGCGAAATTGGAATAATGCTGCCGCGCAAGCAACGTCGTTGGCGCAATGACCGCCACCTGCAGTCCAGCCATCGCCGCGGCAAAGGCTGCACGCATCGCAACCTCTGTCTTGCCAAAGCCTACATCGCCGCACACCAGGCGGTCCATGGGCTTACCTTCGGACAGATCCTGCAGAACTTCCTCGATGACGCGCAACTGGTCTTCGGTTTCTTCGTACGGAAAGCGGTCGACGAAGCTCGCATAAGCAGGGCCATCGACCTCAATAACGGCGCCGGGGCGCAATGCGCGCTCGGCTGCGGTCTTGAGCAATTCATGCGCAATCGCACGAATTCGCTCTTTCAGCTTGGACTTACGCCGCTGCCACGCTTCGCCGCCCAATTTGTCGAGCGAAACATGTTCGCTGTCCGAACCATAGCGCGACAAGACATCGATATTTTCGACCGGAACATATAATTTGTCGCCGCCGGAATAGCTCAGCGCCACGCAATCATGGGGGCTGTTGCCTACGGGAATCGAAATCAGGCCTTCATAGCGTCCGATGCCATGGTCCTGATGCACCACAAGGTCGCCGGGTGTTAGCGCGGCGAGCTCGGC
>JANMJX010000063.1:0-12738 GCA_031371575.1 Sphingomonadales bacterium | reverse complement strand
CTGCGCTTGCCATCCCAAAGCGCACTGGCTAGGGGACGCTTCGTATGCGGACAGGTGGCCGAGTGGTTTAAGGCAACGGTCTTGAAAACCGTCGTGGGTGGAAGCTCACCGTGGGTTCGAATCCCACCCTGTCCGCCAATATTTCGTCCGTGGGCGTCCAGCACAATCCAGAATTTCGCTAAATTCTTTACAAAACCGCCGTTATAGAGTCCAACCGGTTCCAGAGGAATCCATCCCTAGCTAATATGTTTTGGGGGTATTCTGGGGGTATTTAACTATTACAGTTGGGGGTACTGGATGCTGACGGATAAGGCGGTGCGGGCAGCGGCCGCGCAAGATAAGCCATACAAGATAGCCGACAGCCGAGGTCTATTTCTTTTCGTGTCGACTTCCGGACATAAAGGTTGGCGCTTCAAGTATCGCAAAGACGGCAAAGAGCAATTGATGACATTCGGCAGTTATCCGGATGTTTCCTTACGGGATGCCAGGGACAAGCAAGATGCAGCTCGCAAGATCCTGCGCGAGGGCCGTGATCCTCGTCATGCAAAGAAGCGTGCTAAACTTGTTGGCGTAGTTGATTCGGTGATGACGCTTGAAGCCGTCGCTCGGCGCTGGCATGCGCTCAACCAGAGCAAGTGGAAGCCGGTTCATGCAAGCGACGTTATCAGAAGCTTAGAGCGCGACATCTTTCCTGACCTCGGTGCGATGCCTATGGATGAGATCGATAAACCGACGCTGCTTGCTGTTCTAAGGGAGATTGAAGAGCGTGGAGCCGTCGAAACCGCACGGCGGGTGAAGCAACGGGTCGCGAAAATCTATCGATTTGCTAGCTCTGAAGGCGCTGACTTCATTAACCCAGCAAACGACATCAACGAAGCGCTGAAACCTATTCCACCCGCGAACCGACATCCGGCACTCCTCGACGTCAACGCAATCCGCAAAATGCTGTTTGTCATAGATCGAGCGGGTGCATCGGAAATTACTCGCCTTGCAAGCCGTTTTCTCGCGCTAACGGCCCAGCGGCCCGGCATGATCCGGAATATGCAATGGAATGAGATCAAGGGAATTGCATGGACCCACAAAGACGTCCAATTCGGCAACGCCATGTGGATCGTGCCTTCAGACAAGATGAAGCAGGAGCTTCACCTTCGTGCCGATGAGAGCTTCGAGCATCCAGTTCCCCTATCCTGGCAGGCAGTTGAGACTCTACTTGCAGTTTGGCGCCTAACTGGTCGTGGACCATACGTTTTTCCTGGGGCCCGATCCAGTCATAAGCCGATGAGCGAAAACGCAATCGGCTATCTCCACAATCGCGAACTCTACAATCGCGAAGGATGTCAACGTCGCCATGTTCCGCATGGGTGGCGGTCTAGTTTTTCAACGATTATGAATGAACAGGTTGAGCGTGAAGCAGGTCAGGATATCAGACTGCACGGTGACCGACTGGTCATTGATTTGATGCTTGCGCACTCTCCCAAGGGTATGAGCTCAGCAGAACTGCGATACAATCGTGCATCCTACATGCCCAGGCGCCGCGAACTCGCACAAGTTTGGGCAGATATGATCATGGAAAACGCCCTTCCCGCCGCTCAAATCATCGGAACGCCACGACGTAAGCGACGGGCCTAGCGTGTACGATTTGCTGCCCGTTCGGCGATCCACCTATCAATTTCACCAGCCAACCAAACCACTCTGTTGTTAGTCAATGAGAAATTCTGAGGGAATTTTCTTTTTCGCATGTAAACGTAAATAGTTGAACGCTTTAGGCTCGTGCGCCTCATTACCTCCGCTAGATCAATCGTATCAAATCTTTCCTCAATGAAATGAGATGAGGCGGTAGGTGCTGGCCTTTCGACAAAATTAATTTGGTCGGCTGTTCGCAAGTTCTCATTGGCCGACAATGAGTGTGCAGCCCGAACCTGCGGATCGAGTGCTGCCTCCATCTCTCGTCGGGAAAGCGGCCCATACGGTTCTTGCAGCATGAGCCATTGATTAAAGGCAACGCTATCGACGAATAGCCGGTGAGTGTATTCGGCGTTAGGATCGGCCCAATTGTCCAAATTGAATGCACCGGTTGCAAATCTCGTGAGTGGATCGTCTATTTCCCAAATACTGGGATCTAGATGGGTGATTATACCTCCGTGGAACGGCCGAGCGAATGTAGCGATTTTTCCAAGGATAAATTGCTGTGTCATGAACTCAGCATTCGACCGAACGATTTCGGGACAGGGATCGTTCTCGCCCTCGTCTGAAGGTAAGCAAAAAATTTCCTGCAATTCGTATTGTTCGAAGTCGTGGCATACCTTCATGAAATCGGCAAAGGCTGCGATTAAAGTTTTGCGTCCTGCCGAGGGCAGCGAAGCTCGCTCCAGATATGGTGACCATGGTAGTATAACAATCATAGCCTATGTTTAGCATCAGATCGTTTCCTAGGCGTAAACGACGACGCTATCGCGCTGATGATTCTTAGATCTTAAATTGGGGTCGTCATGTGCTCCAACATCAATCGTTCTAAGCGCAACTTCGTGCGAGTTTCTTGAAAATCGCACGTTAGCAGCACGATCGCGAAAAGCGGTTGATGGCGCATAGATCGGTTTAACGGCAGCTTAGTTGGACAGTCCTGACAGGAAGCTATCGGAGACGAATCTGCCAAAGCGGACATTCGTTCAATTCCATTAATAAAGGCAGCTTTGCGACCAATTGCGGACATTATTAGCGCCGACTGGCTTTCCCATAAGCGGACATTGCATCAGCCATCTTGATATGGCTAATTTATTAGGCGCAACCGCCTTCAAATATTTCGAAGCTTGAAAAATTGATGCCATGCTATGGTTCATCTAAGCGTGTCAAAATGAAAGCATGCAGACATCCTCAAGAAGCAGCACGGGATCTTAACCTTGACCGGTATGCGGGACGATGCATGATATCGCATCACATGCTCGGACAATGGGTCTGCTAAAGGGCCAAGCTCGCCACGCGGGGGTCTAGGTGCGCTTATAATGGACGCTGCCATTAAAAAATTGGGGCTGAACCGACCAGTGGCCCAATTGAGTATGGCTATTGAAGCGTCGTCACGGTTCCAATAAGCTGATCTCGGCAAGGGCACCGCTGCTTGCTCAGACACACTATTTTTGTTTTTTATTCGTACGGCTTGCTAGCAAGATGCGCCAGCGTTCTGAACATCCTAAATGGCGGCTGCATGATCAAAATTCTGTTCGTATCCAGCCGCATATCAGACAAATTTACAACGCTTGAAAGTGACCTAATATGACAGACAAGATGATCTACAAAGGATTTCTAATAGCTGGACTGAGTAACATTTTGGGTGTGATCATATTCTCCAAAACTTTCACGAATGATGTGATGCTGACAACCCAACCAGATGTGATGGGCTATTTTGGACTAATCTCGATCATCTTGTGGGGCTTGGCTTATCTCTCGGTTTGCAAATGCTATAATCAAGTGCGGTGGCTTGTGGGTGTTTTCGCTATCGAGAAGCTGGTTTATGTAATTGTCTGGCTGGCTTTCATAACATCGAATTCCTTGAGTGCGATCTACGAACAGGATGTTCTGGCGGGAGCATTTTTTACGGTTTATGGAGCCAATGACTTCATTTTTATGCTGTTCTTCAGCTTTGTATTTCTGAGGTTGGGTCATGTGCCGGCCAAACCCGAGGGCTAGGTAGCGCTGAGGTTCGCTGAGGTCACCAAAATGTAGTATGCCGGCAAAAAATTTGGGCTGGTCGGAACCAAGTTCCACTCCGATCGCTTCTCCAAATGGAGGTGCGGCCATGCCGATCGTAATTAACAACTTAGAGTATCAACTTCCGGTCGATCCGCGGGTCAGTCTGCTAGATTTCATTCGCGATCATGCTGGCCTTCCTGGAACCAAAAAGGGTTGCGACCATGGCCAATGCGGTGCCTGCACCGTGCTTCTGGACGGGGCGCGTATCAACAGCTGCCTTACCCTTGCTGTCATGCATGATAATTGCGAGGTCACGACCATCGAAGGCATCGGCAGCGCCGAACAGCCGTCTGCATTGCAACAGGCGTTCGTTAGGCATGACGGCTTTCAGTGCGGATATTGCACCCCGGGGCAGATTTGTTCGGCAACCGCGATGCTCGCTGAAATTGCCGAGGGATGGCCAAGCGACGCAACCGAGGATGTGCGGACCCGGCCCTCCCTATCGGATGAAGAAATCCGGGAGAGGATGAGCGGCAATCTGTGCCGGTGCGGCGCTTATCCCAACATCATCGCGGCCATTCGCGAAGTTGCGGACGCGGGACAATGAAGAATTTCGAATATGCGCGCGCCAAATCGTTCAAACAGGCAGCAACTTTCTGCGCTGAACAGAATAGCAAGGCAATTGCAGGCGGCACGAACCTTATCGACTTAATGAAGTTGCAGGTGGAAACGCCTTCGCGCCTGCTTGATCTCAATTCGCTTGATGATCGCGGGATCGAGGAACTGGATCGGTGCCTGCGGATTGGAGCATTGGCGTCAAACACTGCGGTTGCCGTCGACCAGCGGGTCCGGGCGGATTATCCGGTGCTTGCCAAGGCGATCCTAGGCGGAGCGACGCAGCAATTGCGTAACAAGGCGAGTGTCGGCGGCAATCTTGGCCAGCGGACGCGCTGCTTCTATTTCACCAATATCGACCAGCCATGCAACAAGCGCGATCCGGGCTCGGGTTGCGGCGCGTTAACGGGCGTTGCGCGGATTCACGCAATACTTGGCGCAAGCCGTCATTGCATTGCGACCTATCCCGGCGACATGGCGGTAGCGATGACCGCGCTCGATGCTCAGGTCGAAATATCTGGCCCCGCTAACAAAAGCCGAATGGTTGCAGTGCGCGATTTTCATCGCTGCCCGGGCGAAACGCCAGAGCGGGATAACATATTGGAGCCGGGCGAACTCGTCATTGCTGTCCATTTACCCGCGCCAGTCGACGGCAAGCAATTATATCGCAAGGTGCGCGAGCGATCCTCCTATGCCTTCGCGCTATGTTCGGTCGCAGCGATCGTCGAAGTCAAACGCGGCAAGATAGCGAGAGCCGATCTGGCGTTCGGCAGCATCGCGCCCAAGCCCTGGTTTGACGAAAGGCTGTCGCAATTATTGGTCGGAGAAAAGCCGAATACGGCGCTGTTCGAAAAGGCGGCTGACGTCCTCGTCGACGACGCGCGCGGCGTGGGCGATAATGATTACAAGATACCGCTCGTACGCCGGACGTTGATGGCGACGTTGTGCGAAGCAACGGAGATTTCGGCATGATCGCCCATATGAAGCATGACAAGCCTGACGAGCGAAATGTACTCGATCAGACGGCGCAAGGCATTATTGGCAAACCGCTCGACCGGCCCGAGGGCTTGCTGAAGGTCAGCGGCGCGGCGACTTATGCCGCCGAATATGTCGTCGACGGTATGCTTGAAGGCGTCATCGTTACATCGACCTGCGCACGCGGCAAGGTGACACGCATCGACAAGAAGTCGGCGCTGTCTCTACCGGGCGTGGTTGACGTTATCAACGAACCGCGGATGATTGCGCGGCCAGCGCAGGGAACCGCGAACGAAGCGCCTGAGCATAAAGTTGGCATTGTCCATTATTGGGGTCAGCCAGTTGCGCTTGTGGTCGCGGAGACATTTGAACAGGCGCGTGATGCCGCGAAACATCTTGTCATCGAATATGCGCCGGCACATGCCGAGTTCAATCCGGAAGACGTCGTACCCGAACCCCAACCAGACGGCACAAACGAAGGCGATCTCGATAAAGCGATGGAGGATGCCGATCAGTGCGTCGACCTGACCTTCACGACCGAAGGCCATGCCAGCGCCGCGATGGAGCCGCATGCCGCAATTGCGCAGTGGGACGGCAAGATGCTGACCGTCCACGCATCACTGCAAATGCTCAATTACAATATAGCCGAACTGGCCGACGCGCTTGAGTTGAAGCAAAGTCAGATCAGATTGATCTCGCGCTATGTCGGTGGCGGCTTTGGTTCGAAACTCGGCATCAGCGAGGAAGTCGTTGCGGCCTCGGTCGCAGCCATCCAGCTTAACCGGCCAGTGCGCGTAGTCATGTCGCGTCAGCAGGTATTCCAGACCATCATGCGCCGCTCCGAAACGCGGCAACGCGTTCGGCTTTCCGCCAAATCTGACGGTACGTTTACGGGCATCGGGCATGAAGCGGTCGTATCGAACCTGCCGGGTGAGGAATTTGCCGAACCCGTCACGCAGTCGACCGATTTCCTTTACGCTGGCGATAACCGGATCATGCAAATTGCCGTGGCGCGCATTCACCGGATGACAGCGGGCTCGGTCCGCGCGCCTGGCGAAGCAGTCGGCATGCCAGCACTTGAGGCCGCGATTGACGAATTAGCTGAAAAGCTGGGGATCGATCCAATCGATCTTCGCTTGCGCAATCTGCCCGACAAGCATCCTGTTAAGGGCACGCCCTATTCCTCGCGCAAGCTGGCCGAGTGCCTGACTGAAGGCGCCAAATCCTTTGGCTGGGAAAAGGGTAAGCGAACACCGAGAAGTCGCCGTGAAGGCGAATGGTGGATTGGTACCGGCGTCGCAAGCGCGGCGCGTGTCCATAATGTCGGCGAGGCAAAGGCGCGCGTAACGCTGCGCACCGACGGCACGGCATTGGTCGAAACCGACATGACCGATATCGGAACGGGCACTTACGCAATTCTTGGCCAGATTGCGGGCGAAATGCTTGGTCTGAATCCAAATGCAGTCGACGTCCAACTCGGCGATACCAAGCATCCTCGCGGCCCCGGTTCAGGCGGTAGCTGGGGCGCAGCATCAATCGGGTCTGCGGTGTTCTTTGCCTGCGAAGCCATTCGCAACGAACTGGCCGGGCGCGCGAACATCAAAGCCGAAAAATTGACTTTGAAAGACGGTCAGATTGGCGCGGGTAACACAGCGATCCCCATCACCGAACTGATAAGCGGCAAGTCAATTTCAGTGATCGGCCATTATGAGCCTGGTGCCGTCGAAAAGAACTTTGTCGCATCAGGCTACGGCGCGTTCTTTGCTGAGGTCGCCGTCAACCACTGGACTGGCGAAACCCGGGTTCGGCGCATGACCGGTGCCTTCGGTTTTGGCCGTGTGCTCAACGCGAAGACGGCACGGTCACAATGTATTGGCGGAATGGTCTGGTGCATCGGCAGCGCTTTGACAGAGGCACTCCATTTCGATCCCAATGACGGACATCTCGTCAATTGCGACCTCGCCGAATATCATGTGCCCGTCCACCGTGACATCCCTGACCTCGACGTCATCATGATCGAGGAGCGCGATCCCGTTGCAAGTCTGATTCAAGCAAAAGGAATTGGCGAACTGGGCATGTGCGGCGGAGCAGGCGCAATTGCCAACGCCATATACAATGCCTGCGGTGCCCGAATGCACGCGTTCCCTATGACACCCGACAAAGTGCTTGCGGCGACGCCTGCCTGATGACCAAAACTATCGAACATCTAGCTGAGAATTTCTGGAACATCCGCGGCGACTTCAAAATCGCGCATGTCATAAATATTGGGACGCACATGTCGTTGGTCCGCAAGGTAGATGGCAGATTCATTTTGATCGACGCCTACGAACCGGATGAGCCGGATCGTACTGAGCTTATGGTTCTGACGGACAATGGCTCGCTCATAGATGCCGTGCTTAATGTTCACCCCTTTCATACGGTGCATTGCAAGTTTGTGCACGAAATGCTGCCGCATGCGCGCCTCATCGGCACGCGCCGCCATCATGAGCAAAAGCCGCAACTTGATTGGGACCCCGCACTAATAGAAGACGTTGCCACGCAGCAGCAATTTGCCGATCTGCTCGACTTTGCGATCCCTGCAGGACTAGAATTCGTTCCCGCGGACGAGTCGGTGCACGCCAGCTCGGTTCTCGTCCGCCACCGCCAAAGCGGCATCGTCCATGTCGACGATACCCTCATGTACATCACCCCGCCATCGTTGATAAAAATGGTCGCGCCCGAACCCAAGCTGCGCTTCCATCCAAAATTGGCCGATGCATTGCAAAGGCGCGCTGGCGCAGCGGACGAATTCGTGCGCTGGGCAAGAGAACTCGCCCGTGACTGGGCTGATACCCGCATCGTCTGTGCCGCGCATAACGGTATCGCGTATTTGACCGATCAGACGTTCAGTCAAGCAATCGAAGACGCGCTCGAACAAGCGTCAGATACCCTGCAAAACCATCACAATTCTTTTTCCTGACAGCGGCACTCCCCGCGCAACGCCTGTTAAAATAAAGGCCCTGTAATGACCGATAAGACGATCCAGACCATAAATCCGTTGACCGAAAAAGTCCTCGAGACCTATGCATACATGACCGATACTGAAGCGTTGGCAGTGGTTCAGAACAGCCATGATGCGTTTCTCGCATGGCGACTGAAAAGCCTCGATGAGCGCGCGAGTGTGATTTCGTCGATCGGAGCCGAATTGCGCAAATCAAAGGACGAGTTCGCTCAATTGATGACGAATGAGGTCGGAAAACTACTTCGTGATTCCATGTCGGAAATTGAATTATGTGCCGCAATCTGCGATTATACCGCAAAAAATGGTCCCACTTTTCTGGCTGACGAAGAGCGCGATCTGCCTCGTGGTAGGGGAATGGTAACATACGCTCCGCTTGGCGTCATTTATGGAATTCAGCCATGGAATTTCCCCTGTTATCAGGCGGTGCGCTATTCCATTTCCAGCCTGATGGCCGGCAATGGCGTGCTGTTGAAGCATTCGGAAAACTGCACTGGCAGCGGACTGATGCTGCGCGACATTTTCGAGCGCGCGGGCCTACCGAAAGATCTGTTCGGCGTACTGTTGATAACCCACGATCAATCCGACGCTATCATCGAACACCGACTGGTCCGCGGTGTAACGCTCACAGGCAGCGACACGGCTGGTCGCGCAGTTGCGCAGAAAGCTGCGTCGGTTTCCAAAAAGACCGTCCTCGAACTTGGATCGAACGATGCGTATATGGTGTTTGACGACGCTGACCTTGATCTCGCGATAAAGGCATGTGTGCAAGGCCGATTGTTCAATAATGGCCAAACCTGCGTCGGTGCAAAGCGGTTCATCGTTACGGAAAAGAACTACGACGGGTTCGTCCAAGGCTACGTCAAAGCATTCAGTGCAATTACCTTGGGTGATCCGAACGATGCCGATATCCAGTTGGGTCCCTTGGTGTCGTGCCGTCAGCGCGATCAAGTGCACGCACAAGTAGAGAAAAGCGTGGCTCAAGGGGCGAAGGCATTGGTTGGCGGAGCAATTCCTGATCGGACGGGGTGGTTTTATCCAGCAACCGCGCTGGTGGACGTCGCGCCCGGCCAGCCCGCTTATGATGACGAGATTTTCGGTCCCGTTGCAGCCATCATAAAGGCGAAGGACGATGAGGACGCGATGCGTATCGCCAATGACAGCCGCTATGGCCTAGGCGGCGGCATCTTCAGCAAGGATGTCGAACGAGCCATAAAAATGGCTGCGACATATTTCGATACAGGCATGGTCAATATCAACACGTTCTCCGTCGCATCTCCCGATATGCCATTCGGCGGGGTGAAGGATTCGGGCTATGGCCGCGAGCATGGCGATGTCGGGCTCAAGGAGTTTGTGAACGTCAAGTCGATCACGATCGCAGCCTGAAGTGAACGAAACCCTTCGATGCGATGTCGCGGTGATTGGTGCGGGAACAGCAGGTTTGGCCGCCGAGCGCGCAGCGCGTTCAAACGGTGCGAGCACATTGCTGATCGACCCGAATTTCAACGGGACTACATGTGCGACCGTCGGCTGCATGCCGTCGAAGCTTTTGATTGCGGCATCGCATGCGGCGCACGCGGCCCGGTCATCAGAACAATTCGGGATAGAGGTGCGTGACGTTCGGATCGACGGCAAGGCGGTGATGCATCGCGTGCGAACCGAACGCGATCGGTTCGTGAGGTTGACCCAAGAGAGCTTTGACGAAATCCCGGATGGCGTTCGGCTACGCGGTCTGGCCCACTTCGTCGATGCGGGAACGCTGAGCCTAGATGATGGTCGCATGATTGAGGCTGGCAGCATAGTGATTGCGACAGGCTCGTCGCCGTCCGTCCCTGACGTTTTTGCTAAACTGGGCAATCGCATTCTGACGAATGAGACGATCTTCGATCTTGAAGACCTGCCTTATAGCCTTGCTGTTATCGGCTCCGGTTCCATTGGCTTGGAATTGGCGCAAGCCATGGCAAGATTGGGCGTTGAAGTAACGTTGTTTGATAATGGCAACAGGTTGGGCGGGATCCGCTGTGACAAGGTTCACGCGGCCCTCAAGACAGTCATTGAGGACGATCTGCGCCTCGTTTTGGATGTTGAACTCAAGCCAAGCGCGTTCGATGATGGTATCCGGATTAAGTGGAGCGGTGATTCATCAGGCGATGCCAACTTCGATTATGCGCTGATTGCGACGGGTCGTCCCCCTAATCTCGATAGCCTGAACCTGGTCGCGACCGGGCTTGTGCTGGATGAACACGGTGTCCCCGAACATGATCGTGAAACGATGCGATGCGGCGATAGTGCAACCTTCCTTGCAGGCGATGCCGGACATGACTTGCCGCTTCTTCATGAAGCGTCGCACGATGGTGCTATAGCCGGCCGCAATGCCGTGGCTTTTCCCGCCTCGATCAAGGCAGATCGTTTCATTGCGTTCAGCATCACCTTTACCAGCCCTCCGGTGGCACGGATCGGAAAGTCCGAGGATGACGGGGTCATAACCGGCACTGCAGAATTCACCGACCAGGGACGCGCGCGCGTGGAAGGTGTAAACCAGGGCGTTCTCACACTCTATGCCGCCGCGCCAGATGGCCGTCTAATTGGAGCAGACCTGTTCACGCCAGCCAGCGAGCATCTGGCACATATCATTGCATGGGCCGTCCAAAACGGGCAAACCGCAACGCAGCTTTTAAGTATGCCTTTCTATCACCCAACGATAGAAGAAGGGCTGAAGTCCGCCTTGCGCACGATCTGTGGCGCAACGCCACTCGCCCTGCCAACAGACCAAGATCAAGGGACACCTTCAGGCGCGTAATTGCGAGCCTGAGTCTCGGCTGCTGGGCTTTTTCGGCCATCGCTTTCCATGCTCGTAAACCAATCAAGACAAATGGCCGGATGAGCACTTGAGCCAATAGCATGCTTTAACTGTCCAGAGCGGGGTGCATAACCACCGAGACGTTAGTGGGAACTGCCACTGCTGATTTTGCCGTGTCGAACGTCGGCTTTCTGGGCTTTTCCCCTGAAAGCTGCCGTTCCGTCTTCGGCCCAAATGTAGTCATAAAAGTTTCTGGCCTGAGTGCGTTAACGGACGGCAGCTATTAGGGAACCTGTTTGTTTATGCGAACGTCTGAATAGTTAGCGTAGTCGACCGCTTTAATCTGAGTCTCACTGTCACGCAGCGAGCGACGAATTAGTGCGCAGTTTAGTGCAGTTGCCCTCGTGCAGCCTTGGCTTGTTCCAGAAAACCTTCAATCTGTTTGCGAACGAAATCACTGGGAATTAAATATTCCATTGACCAGTCCGCATAGCATCGCTGATTGATTGGGCAGTCCACTAACACTCTCAGATTGTAGTGCCGACTATCTTCGGTGATACGTCTTAGCAATTCTCGCACTGTTGGTTCTGGCCCCTCAAGTATCTGAGCGAATGCACCGTTTTGAAACATCAGTACTCCGGTAATTTGGGCTAATGCATTATATTTTTGGGCTGAGTTGCACAAAGCACGTAAATTTTCTTCGGACATATTATCGGGCGCTGTAGCTCGGCTAGTGTAGGAAATTATCCACAGGTTCGCGGGGAGTTTGCTCAATGTAACGGACCATTCTTTTGTGCTTGAAGCCGCCGACGCTGCGGCGCCTACCAGATTTGAGCTGGAGGGCAAATACGAACTTTTCGGACCGACGTTGGAACCGCTCGAACTGATCTACAATAGCAGCCGGAGGCAGTAGGAAATGCGATTTCACAGAATGGCTGGTTTCGTGCGCCCCATTAGCTAACTTAACGACAGAAATGTTAGCGTAAACCGCCTGGGCCGGTGCGGGTGGCTTGCACGTCCGCTTTCCAGGATGTTGGAATAACTGCGGACTGTCAGGACACCACAACGTTACGGATGTCGCCTCATCATACAATCTCGAAATTGGTGGCTCGCGACATAATGTAATTCAATTTTATACAAAAGGCGGTTTTGAAGAAAAAGCTTGGAAGTTTCAAATGGCTAAAAAGTCGCAGGGTTTGTTCATTACGTTCCACTGCAGTTGCCCCAACCGTGGCCAGCTGGGCTCCCGTCATTTATAGTTTTATTTAAGCATACCAAAACTGCCCGTCTGAGCAGCCCCGTTCATTATGGAGGGAGCAATTTGTTCGTCTCCGAATGCTCCAAAGCAACGAGATCGACGAATGCCCGAAGAGGCGCAGCCATGAATCGGCTTGAAAAATAGAGCTGAGGTCCTTCGAACTTTGGCCACCAATCCTGCAGAACAGGCACAAGTTCACCAGTTTCCAGATAAGGGTCCAGCCAGTTTTTAAATGTGCCGATGACACCACATCCAGCCCGCGCCAACTCGATTGCTGCAGCGGCTCCATCTACACCGATAATTACGCGGCTGGGAGGATCTAATTTGACGACTTCGTTATCACGTTCCAAATCCCAGTCGACAAGAGCTCCGCTCGAAAAGCGCAGGCGGACGCAGTCATGGGTCAGC
>JANMJX010000057.1:0-27575 GCA_031371575.1 Sphingomonadales bacterium | reverse complement strand
AACTCTTAATCAGCGGGTCGTGGGTTCGAACCCCTCAGCGTCTACCATTTTTTCCTTTCGGGCATTCAACGGTGTGATTGGCTATAACTGCTTTCCACATCTCGAAATGCTGTTGCCGCATGTCATGACTTATCCATGCCGTCGGGTCGGTAAACCTTGTTGATCCGGAACCTCGCTCTCCATTGCCCGTTCTACATGCAATGGATGACATTGCACCCGAACCCGACAAGTTGAAAAGAATTTTGATTTCTGGCTGGAAGGGTCGGTGCCCGCGCTGTGGCAAGGGCAAAATGTTCCGGTCCTATTTCAAGCTCGTCGACACTTGCGCGGAATGCGGACTCAATTACCGTTTTGCCGCGCCCGATGATGGCCCGGCATTCTTCTCTTTATGTGTGGTCTCGCTTCCGTTCATTGCGTTTCTTTTCTGGTTCCAGATCGCGATCAAGCCAAACGTCTGGGTGTATGTATCGGTGGCCATTCCGTTGATAATCATTGGGTGTCTGCTGCCGCTGCGCCCTATTAAAGGCTGGTTGGTCGCCTCCCAATATGTGAACAAGGCGCAGCAGGCGGGTACCGAAAAAATGTGGGCGGAGCTATATGGCAGCGACGATGACACCGACGATCGCGCACCCGGCGAACCCTAGAATACCCTAAGCCCCATTACGCGCATCCGATGCGGATGGTCTCTTAATGTTCGGCTGTATCGGCATTGCGGCCAGGACCGGGCGTGCTTGACCTTAAAATGGAATAGCTTCGGATGTGCCAAAAAGCGCCAATAATCAGCGCTTGCACGATGCCAAAGTTTTAATGTTGCGCTTTTCTTCAATTTGCACTTTAAATCTGTCGCAATAGTGATGGTTGCAGACCTAAAAATTTGACAGGGGTGGATTTCTTTGGCGCAGCCTGAACATCTGATGAGTGCGCCAGCAGTCGTTGCGGCCGTAAACCCGGTGAGATCGGGCGATGACTGGCGCGCCATGCGGAATGCCTGTCTTAATGATCCCGGAAAATTCCATGGCGAGATCGCTGGTAAAACGATTCATTGGTATCTACCGAACATCGGCGCTTGTGGTGCATGGCTCATGCGCGGTGCGGATGGCACATGGTCTGGCTGGGACGCGGAGAGTGGCGACGTGGTCTCGCCCGAATTGCCGGACAATTTTGCGCCGTGGGACAAAGCATTCGACGCGGAAGATGCCCCGCACTGGCACTGGTTCACTGGCGGCAGAACCAACGCCGCTTTCAACGAACTGGACCGACATGTCCTCGCGGGACATGGTGCCGAACCGGCTTTCATATTCGAGGGTGACCGATGGGACATGTCGTCAAACGCAGGACGCGGGGCGCCGGTCGACTGCTTTACGGTTTCGCGCAAGCAATTGCTCCTTGAAACCGCGAAATGCGCGGTGGCTCTCACAAAACTGGGGCTAAAAGCCGGCGACCGCATCGCGCTCAACATGCCAAGCATCATGGGGCAGATTTACTGGACCGAAGCAGCGAAACGCCTTGGCATTGTCTATACAGCTGTGTTTGGCGGATTTAGCGATAAGACATTGTCCGACCGCATTGCCGACGCAGGCGCGAGGGTCATTGTCACCTCTGACGGAAGCTATCGCAACGCACAGGTCGCTGCCTTCAAAACAGCTTATACCGACCCAGCTCTCGACAATTATGTGCCCGTCCAGGTTGCACTTGCGACCATTGCCGCGACCGATCTGGATATCGATGCAAGTGCCGCCGAAACCATTCATTCAACCGTAGCGCAATCGCTAGCCGGCGAAGTAACGGTCGAGCGGTCCGACGTCATGCGCGGCGTTGGACGCGCGTTGAGCATGCTTGGCAGTGAAGGCCGCCTCGAACCCGCGGATGCCGCGCGCATCCGTGTTGCCATTGCATCAAGCCTCGTGAACGTGCCGCCGCGGGTCGATACTGTCATTGTCGTCAAACATACGGGCCAGCCCGATATCGTCTGGCGGCCGGAACGCGACCGGTGGAGCCACCAGCTAACCGATGCGGCTCTTGATGCCATCCTCGCAGCTTCTGGTTTGTCGACCGAAGCCGAGCTTATGGCGTTGCCGGATGATGCATTCGTCCGCGCGATCTGGGCGTCCTCTGCGCCGCTGCCGGTCGATGCCGATTATCCAATGTTTTTCATCTACACCTCGGGATCGACGGGGAAGCCAAAGGGTATTGTCCACGTGCATGGTGGATATACCGCCGGCATCGCGCATACGATGAAGGTGGCGTTTGATGCGCGACCGGGCGATGTCATGTATGTCGTGGCCGACCCCGGCTGGATTACGGGGCAAAGCTATCTGATTTCTGCAGCGCTGCTCACACGCGTGACGAGCATAATCGCGGAAGGATCGCCCGTATTTCCCCATGCTGGTCGATTTGCCTCGATGATCGAGCGGCATGGCGTCACGATCTTCAAGGCAGGCGTGACCTTTTTGAAATCGGTCATGGCGGATCCCTCTAACCTCGCCGATGTCGAAAGATACGATATTTCGAGCCTTCGCGTCGCGACCTTTTGTGCTGAGCCGACGTCACCTTCTGTTCAGCAGTTCGGCATGGATCATGTCACGCCGCAATATATCAATAGCTATTGGGCGACAGAGCACGGCGGCATCGCCTGGACCCATTTTTATGGCAATGAGGACTTCCCCCTGAAGGCGGACGCCCATGCCTATCCTCTGCCGTGGATCGTTGGCGAAGTTTGGGTCGAGGACGCCGAGGCACCGTCCGCTGCTGCACCCTTCACCCGCGCAGATGGCGGCGGCGTGGGCTGGCGCCGAGCGGAGTCAGGTGAAAAGGGCGAAATCGTTATCGCGGCGCCTTATCCATATCTCGCCCGTACCATCTGGGGGGATGTCGACAATTTCCGCGTTGAAAATGGCAGCGTCGCGACCAATTGGCGCGGAGACTCTGAACGCTGGACCAACGGTTATTGGACGCGTTGGCGTGGCGTTTGGGGATACACCCAAGGCGATTTTGCAATTAGCCACGAGGACAGCTCCTTCTCGTTCCACGGGCGAAGTGATGACGTGATCAATGTCTCCGGTCACCGCATGGGGACTGAGGAAATCGAAGGCGCAATCCTGCGCGACAAGGCGCTCGACCCGGATTCGCCAGTTGGAAATGTCCTTGTTGTCGGTGCGCCGCACCGCGAAAAGGGCCTGACCCCGCTTGCTTTTGTTGTCCCGGTTGCTGGGCGAAAACTTACGCAGGATGACCGTCGTCGTCTGTTCGAACTTGTGCGCACCGAAAAGGGCGCGGTGGCGGTCCCAGCCGATTTTATCGAGGTCACGCAATTTCCCGAAACGCGCAGCGGAAAATATATGCGGCGCATGGTGCGTGCGCTGGTCGAGGGGGGTGATCTTGGTGATGTGACGACGTTGCGCAACCCGGAAGCGCTGACTGAACTCAAGACCGTCATCGATGACTGGCAGCGCAAACAAAAATTGTCCGAAGTCCAGTCTTTGTTCGACCGCTATCGTTATTTCCTCATCCAGTATAATCAGGTCGCACCCGGCAAGCGCGTCGCCACGGTTACTGTCACCAATCCGCCCGTTAATGCTTTGAACGAGCGCGCGATCGACGAACTTGTGATCGTTGTGGATCATCTGTCGCGCAAGGACGATGTGGTCGCTGTGATATTTACGGGCGAAGGCACATCCTCGTTCGTCGCCGGGGCCGACATCCGGCAAATGCTTGAGGAAATTCACACCCTCGACGAAGCCATGGTGCTTCCCAACAACGCGCAACTCGCGTTCAGCAAGATCGAAAATATGGGTAAGCCATGCATCGCTGCAGTTCAGGGTGTCGCGCTTGGCGGCGGGATGGAATTCGCGCTCGCCTGTCATGTCCGCATCGCGGAGCCAACCGCGCGATTTGGCCAGCCTGAAATCCGTTTGCGATTGCTGCCCGGCTATGGTGGCACGCAACGCTTGCCACGTTTGCTGGCGGACAAAAATGGTGCGGTTGGTGTGCGCGATGCGCTGGATCTCATTTTGGGTGGACGCTCGATTGATAGCGACGCTGCATTCGAAATCGGGCTGGTTGATGCGGTCGTTGGTGCACCAGATGTAGAAGGCGGCGACGTGCTGTCGGCAGCGCATGCAATGGTCCGCGCTTTTGTGCGCGACGGCGAAAATAGTCCGCTTGGCCAAGCATGGGCAAAACGACAGCGGATCACGCAGGAATGGGAGCAGTCGTCTTCGGTCGATCTTGACGCGGTTATGGCCGACGATTTCCTTCAGCGGATCATAAAACAGCTCGAATGGGCCGGACGAAAGGTTGCAGGCGCGCGTGCGCTTGACGCCGTTCGCACTGGCCTTGAGCACGGCATGTCAGCGGGCATGGAGCGCGAGGCAGCGGTGTTTGCGCAGGCTATCGTCGATCCCGAAGGCGGCAAGACCGGTATTCGGCAGTTTATGGACAAGACCAGCCCACCGCTTCCCGTTCGCCGCAATGGCGTGTGGATTGATGCGGAACACGAACCACGCGCACGATCCTTGGAAGCATCGGGCGACTTGCTTCCGCTTGGTGCGCCCTTCTTCCCGGGTGTCACCGCGATTCCTCCTTATCAATATGCTTATGGCATTGCGCGCGATCCAGACACCGGCGCACCGCGCTTCGGTCCGCCAGCGACGCATGAGCGCGAACTGATCGTTGAAGTTCCAAAGCCTGCCCCCAATGAGGCGCTGGTCTATATGCTCACATCTGAAGTCAACTTTAACGACATTTGGGCACTGACGGGTATTCCCGTGTCGCCGTTCGATGGCCATGAGGAGGATGTGCAGATTACGGGCTCAGGCGGGATCGCGCTTATCGCAGCTTTGGGCAGCGAAGCCAGAGCGCAGGGCCGCCTGAAGGTTGGCGACATGGTCGCGGTATATTCCGGCACCAATGACCTGCTCAGCCCGCAAGTTGGCAATGACCCCATGTATGCAGGCTTTGCCATTCAGGGATATGAAACCGAAACCGGAAGCCACGCACAGTTTTTGATCACCCAAGCGCCACAACTGCATTCGATCCCGGGCGACCTAACGCTTGAGCAAGCGGGAAGCTATGTTCTGAACTTGGGGACAATCAGCCGCTGTCTGTTCACGACGCTTCAAATCGCGCCTGGCCGAACCCTGTTCGTCGAAGGTGCTGCAACCGGCACCGGACTTGATGCACTTCGCTCGTCGGTCCGTACCGGGCTTCAGGTAACAGGATTGGTTTCAAGCCAAACGCGCGCGGATTTCATTGTCAATCAAGGCGCGGTCGGTGCGTTGGATCGCAAGGATCCGCGCTTTGTTAATTTGTTCAGCATCGTGCCTGATGATCCTCATGAAGCACGCGCATGGGAAGCCGCTGGCCAACCGCTGGTCGAGGCATACAAATTGCTAAATCACGGCAAAGGCGCCGATTATGTCGTGAGCCATGCGGGCGAAACGGCCTTCCCACGCAGTTTCCAGCTTTTGGCGGAAGGCGGAACGCTTGCTTTCTATGGCGCGTCCTCAGGATATCATTTCAGCTTCATGGGCAAGCCTGGATACGCCAATCCACAGACGATGTTGCGCAAGGCGGCGCTCAACGGGGGCGAGGCGGTTTTGGTCTATTATGGTCCACGATCCACCGATCTGCTTGATGAAGCCGGGCTTGAGATGATCGAGGCGGCAAGGCAGTTCAATGCACGCACCGTGGTTGCCACAACCACCGATGGACAGCGCGAGTTCTTGCAGTCGCTTGGACTTGAGGACGCGATTGCAGGTATTGTCAGCCTTGAAAGCATTCGCCGTCGCGAAGGTGATAATTTCGACTGGCCCGACACCATGCCGCGCCTGCCGGACGCAAAATCGGATATCGAGAGCTTTAAGGCAGCGGTGCGGGATTATCAGGACCGCGTGATGAAGCCGTTCGGATCTGCCGTGGGACGGATCCTTCGATCACCTGATAATCCGCGCGGTGCGCCGGACCTGATTATCGAACGTGCAAATCAAGATACGCTTGGCATATCGACATCGTTGGTGAAGCCCTTCACGGGGCGCGTTGTTTTCGCCGAAGATCTCGCTGGGCAACGATTTACCTTTTACGCGCCGCAAGTCTGGACCCGGCAGCGAAAGATTTTGATGCCGACTGCGTCCATCCTCGGCACCCATTTGTGCAATGCATTCGAAGTTGCACGCATGAACGACATGATTTCGGCAGGCCTATTGGATGTTACCGAGCCGCAAGTCGTTGCATGGGACAAATTGCCCGAAGCGCATCAAGCAATGTGGGAAAATCGTCATACGGGCGCAACCTATGTAGTGAACCATGCGCTGCCCGCGCTTGGTTTGCGCAGCCGCGATGCATTGTTGGAATATTGGGCGTCACAAACGAACTGATTTTTGAATGGGAAGAGTGACTATGGCGAAGACGAAAACCCCCGTTGCGACTGGGCCGGGCCGCCTGGCCGGTAAGATTGCCGTCGTTACCGGTGCTGCCGGCAATTTGGGTGGGGAAATCGTCCGGCACTATCTCGCCGAGGGCGCAACAGTCGTGATGACGGGTCGGACCGCCGCGCGCACCGATGCGGCTGCGAAAGCCATTATTGCAGAAACGGGAACTGATCCCGAACGCCTCATGACCGTTGAACTTGATGGGGCGGACGCTCAGTCCGTGCGGGACGGAATTACAAAAGTCGTCGCGCGCTTTGGCCACATAGACATTCTGGTGAATAATGCCGGATCTGCGGGACCGAAGCAGACATTGGGCAGCCTGCCACTCGACGCGAAAGAACTCGCTGCGCTGCAAAAGGCTGGGTCGGCGGACAACGAAACCGTTGGCGATGCCATCCGCAACATATTCGGGGTCACCTGGAACCTCGTTCGGGCGGCAGCACCCAGCATGGGTGAAGGCGCTTCGATTATCAACGTGTCGACGATTTTTTCGCGGACAATCTATTACGCCCGCACGGCCTATGTCGTCCCCAAGGCAGCGCTCAATGCGCTATCACGCGAATTGTCGCTCGAACTTGGCGCGCGCGGCATTCGCGTCAATCTTCTTTTCCCCGGCCCAATTGCAAGCGAACGCATTAGAACGGTGTTTGCCGCAATGGATAAGGCGCGGGGTGATGACGCCGGTACCACAGCCAATCAGTTTTTTGACATGATGGCGCTGGAGCGAAGCGTGGACGGCGCTGCCCGGGCAAAAACATTCCCGACGCCAACCGATATCGCATCGACCTGTGTGTTCCTCGGCAGCGACGAGTCTGCCGCGTTTTCGGGTCATGACTTTGAAGTCACGCATGGCATGACCGTTCGCAAGGAAGAACGGTCTATATATCTTGCCCGTCCGACGATGCGGTCGATGGACGGGGCGGGTCTTGCCGTCTTGATTGCAGCAGGCGACTGTTGGGAAGAGGCGCTTGAGATCGCCAACATCCAGATAGCTTGCGGCGCTCAAGTTTTGCTTGGCCTGTCCCGGCAGGCCGATGTCGCGGTGGCGCAGGCGCGAGCCAAGGCCGAAAATATTACGGACAGGCTGACGATTGTCCGGTTCAACCGCAAAGAGCCCGCGGCGATGGAAACCGCGCTTGAAGAATATACGAAAGCACAGGTCCCAATCACTGGTGCGATCTTCATGCCGGTTCGTGCGCCGGGCGAATTCCAAGGCGACTTGGTCGATGCGGATGACGCCGATGTCGAGGCATTCATGGATGAGGAATTGATGGGCGCGATTGCATTGGCGCGCACGCTCGGCCGCTATTGGAAACGTCACGATGCATTGTTGCAGGATCCACGCTTTGTCTTCATTTCCAACGCAAGCGACGGCAAAGGCGACATTTACGCCAATATGCTGCGCGCCGCGACGGAACAGCTCGTGCGTATCTGGCGGGAGGAATCCGAAGTCGACGTCAAACATGGCCGCAGGCGTCAGGCAGAATGGGGCAACCAGATCATCCGCTATGGCAACAATGAGCCAGAGAATACGCGCTTCACTGGCGGCCACGCCGCACGCATTCTGTTGAAAGAGAGCAAAATACGTGAGGTGACGCTATATTTGCCGACAAACATTGGCGAGGCGACGGGCGCGCGAAAGGTTATGCCCGGCTTTAGCGAGAACATTACCGGGCTTCATTTGGGCAAAGTTGCGCTCATTACCGGGGGATCGGCTGGCATTGGCGGTCAGGTCGCCCGGCTCTTGGCTCTGGCCGGCGGCAAGGTGATGATGGTCGCACGGCGTGAGAGCGAACTTGCGCTGGCACGCGCCCGGATCGTCAGCGAGCTTGAAGATGTCGGCTTTGCCGGTGTGGAACGCCGTGTTCAAACGTTAGGCGGCGTCGACGTCAGCGACCTCGGCTCGCTCAAAACCGCGGTGGATGCAACAATCAAGGCCTTTGGGCGGATCGACTATCTCATTAACAATGCGGGTGTAGCTGGCGCCGAAGATATGGTCGTCGATATGGACATCGATGCCTGGCGATATACGCTCGATGCCAATCTCGTATCCAACTACCTGCTGATGCACCATGTCGTGCCTCTGATGAAGCAACAAGGTTCGGGATATGTCCTAAACGTCTCGTCATATTTCGGCGGTGAAAAGTTCCTTGCCGTCGCTTATCCAAACCGCGCCGATTATGCGGTTTCGAAAGCGGGGCAGCGCGCGATGGTCGAGGCCATGTCGCGCTATCTGGGACCTGAGGTCCAGTTCAATGCGATCGCCCCCGGCCCAGTCGATGGCGACCGGCTCGCAGGAACGGGCGGCAAGCCCGGGTTGTTCGAACGGCGCGGGAAATTGATCCTGGAGAACAAGCGATTGAATGCCATCCACGCGGCTACGGTCAAAGCCTTGCGTCGTGGTGTGCGTGTGGAAGCCGTGCTGACGCGGCTTGCACGTAACGACACCGTTCGTATGTCGCACGACACCAACAACCCCCGGGAACTGCGCGAGGTTGCGCTAGAATGCGCACGCGAAGGCGATGGGGTGTGCACATGGGACCGCTATCTGTTAACCCGTGCCATCGCCGCAAGGCTGGTTTCTCGGCTACGCAAGGCCGGCTATTTCATTGACTCGCCTGGCTGGAATGACCGCCCGGACACAGAAGAGGCCAATGGCGGCTGGTTGTTGCGCGTGCCGCCCGACGACATACCATTTCTGCCTGCAGAAAAGATTGCTGTCGAAGCCAAAAAGGTCGGCGGCGGCGTACTCAGGCAACTGCATCTGGGCAAGATGCCCACCGAAGGCGAAGTAGCGCAGGCGACCGTATTCTTCCTTGCCGACCGGGCCGTCAGCGGCGAAACCTTCATGCCGTCAGGCGGGCTGAGTGTGGAGCGGTCGACCACCGAGCGCGAACTGTTCGGCAGCCCCAAACAAGAGCGCATCGACCAGATGCGCGGCCGAACAGTGTGGATGATCGGCGAGCATCTGGTGGATTATCTGGCCGAAGCCACGCGACAATTCGTCGAGGATTGCCATGTTGAGCGCGTGGTGTTGCTCACCGCAAGCGCTGCTGGCGACGCTGCCATTCGGGCACAACTTGCAGATGTCGATGCCAGCAAAATCGTCACGATTCCCTGCGACGGTGGACTTGAAGTGGCAATGGACAAGGCGCTGGAAAATTGGGGTCGGCCGACCACTGTGGTTTCAACGCCCTTTACCCCCCTGCCCGACAAGCTGTTCGAACCCGAAGACCCGTTGACGCCTGAGGCGTTCCGCGACGTCATCGAGAATAATTTAACGCACCATTTCCGTGTGGCGCGAAAGGCGTCGTTATATGATGATTGCCAGTTGGTTCTCGTCTCCCCCGACGTGCCTATGGGAAGCACCAGCCCTGCTTTTGCATTGGCGAATTTCATCAAGACCACGCTCCATGCATTTACCGTGACGCTTGCGGTCGAGAATGAGCGGCTGGTGCATGATGTGCCTATCAACCAGATCAACCTGACGCGACGGGTACGATCAGAAGAGCCACGCGATTATGAGGAGCATATCGAGGAGGTAAAACGTTTTGCAAGAGCCGTGCTCCTACTGGGTGCGCCGCTGCCGGATGCCGAAGACTCACGTTACCGCGCCCGCATCTATCGGGGCATGGCGATGACCGTTTGAAGCAGTATCTTTCATTCGAAAAGGCCGTCGAAGTATTGGAGGGCCGTGCCTCGGAGCTGCTCTATTCCGGCGACCGTAGTGGCGCTGCCGAGATGATGGCTGAGCGCGCGCAGAGACAGCTTGCCGATCTCTATAGCCGTCTTGAACCCTGGCAACGCGTCCTGGTTGCCCGTCATCCGCTTCGTCCCCATTTTCCGCACCTTGTCGCGGGCCTATTTGACGACTTCATACCGCTGGCCGGCGACCGCGAATTTGCCGACGATCAAGCCATATTGGGCGGACTGGCGACTTTTTCCGGGCGGTCGGTCATGGTCATTGGCCATGCCAAAGGGGAAGATACCCAGTCCCGGCTCAAACATAATTTCGGCATGGCAAAACCCGAAGGATATCGAAAAGCAATCCGGCTGATGGAGTTGGCCGACCGCTTTGGTTTGCCCGTCGTCACTTTTGTCGACACGCCCGGTGCCTTTCCGGGAATTGATGCCGAGGAACGCGGACAAGCCGAAGCGATAGCGCGCAGCACAGAGAAATGCCTTTCGCTTGGCGTGCCGATGGTCGCCCTCATCATGGGCGAGGGCGGCTCGGGCGGAGCGGTTGCTTTGGCGGCGGCCAACCGCGTACTCATGATGGAGCACGCCGTTTATTCGGTCATCTCGCCCGAAGGATGTGCTTCTATTCTATGGCGAACCGGAGACCATGTAGCCGCCGCAGCCGAAGCGATGAAAATCACGGCTGGCGAATTGCTGCGGCTCAATGTGATTGACCAGATCATATATGAACCAACCGGTGGCGCACATCGCGATCCCGAACTTGCAATCAGCCGGATTGCCGCCGCGCTGTCTCAGGAGCTCACTTCGCTGGCAGGTTTGACAAGCGAAGAGCTAAAAGCCGAACGCCGCGCAAAATTCCTTCAAATGGGACAGTTTTAGCGACCACTTTTAGAACTGCCCGCTTCTAGGTGCGGCGACCTCAATAGCACGCCCGGCCACGCTGACCTTGACAGGCGTTTTTGCAACGACCTCGCCATCGATTGAGATTTGCTGGCGCGGGCGCGTGTCGAGCGACATACGGGTCCCTCGAAATTCCCGCATTGTGCCATGCGCTGCTCGCAGCTTGAATATCGTCGCAAACCAGCTCCACGCAAGGCCCCAAATGCTTTTGCCCGTAACCGCCTGGATGACGATGACGCCGCTGTCAATTTGCTGGCTCTCGATTAACTCGACCCCACCATGATGGCTGCCATTGGCAATGCGCACCTCTGTGGCCCAGAATTTCGTCTTCACCCCCGCTTCATCTGTGATGATAGCCTTGAATGGACGAAAGCGAAACGCGCACCAAAATGCCCAAATCAAGTAGCCCAATATACCTAAGTATCTTTTGAGCTTGTGCGGCACCGTTTGCCCGATAATCGGTGACAGGCCAATGGCTGCCGCATTCACGAAAAAATCGTCATCGATGCGCCCCAGGTCAATCCGTCTGCGCTTGCCATGCGCTATAACGTCGACCGCACTGTCGATGTCTTTTGGAATGCCTAATGTTCCGGCAAAGCTATTGGCGGTGCCAAGCGGGATGACGGCGAAAACCGTATCATGCCCAACGAAGAAATCTACATTTGATGACAGTGATCCGTCGCCACCGCCAATGATTACCATTGGCGCGATCGCTACCGCTTTGCGCACGGTCGGCTCCATCTCATCAGGATTGTCGATCGCGTGCGCTTCCAGCAAATCAATCCCGGCAGCGGTCAATTTGTCCCGCACCTCTGCAAACATGTCAGCGCCGCTTCGGCTCATGGCATTAACAATCAAGATCGCCTGTTTGGGAAGTGGTCTTGTCGTGGTGTTGCCCTGCAGATCATTCATGATTGTGCTATGCCAAAATCGGGCTGCAAAGACCATGCTTTGCCGTCATGGCTAAAGCGCTCATGGCTTCCGCGCTCGAACGTGTGACCATTCCAGGCGATGACCTGCAACTCGACTGCGTCATGTCGGCGCGCATGAATCCAGTTGAAACTTTGCAGTTCGTCGTTGCGCAGCCGCGTTGAGGTCGCTGTGCCCGCCTGCACCACAAGCACGGAACCTGCGGTATCTACCATCTTTATAGCGGCCTCCGCGTAAGTCCGGTGAAAATGGCCTGCCAGAGCGAGGTGCACGCCCGCATCCGCAACAGCAGCAATCGCATCGCGGTGCCGCCCCACCGCTTCACTCAAGGCACCTTCGTCCACAATCGGCATCGCGAACAACGGGTGATGCGTCACCAATATGCGGGTCTTTCCTATCCTTACCTTGGCAAAACGTTCACGCAACAAAGCGATCTGTTCGTGGTTGATCCGTCCATCCTTGATCGTAAGCGACCGGGCCGTGTTTAATCCAAGCACTGCAACTTCATCATTCTCAAACCAGGGACATAGATCATCCTGAATGTAGCGCTTGTAGCGGTCCAATGGCGCCGCAAATCGCCGGACAACGTCATATAAGGGGACATCATGATTGCCGGGTACCACAAGCGTTGGACAACCCGTTGCGCGCAATCGATCCAGATAGGCCGAGGCCTGACGGAACTGCTCCACCTTGGCCCGTTGGGTCAGATCACCGCTGATGATGACGAGGTCGGGCTTGTGCGCATCTATCCAACCCAGCGTTGCGTCCACAATGAGGGGATCGTGCGCGCCAAAATGAATGTCGGAAAGATGGGCGATGCGGCTCACAGGCGGTAAACGCTTCTCGCCCTTTGATGTTCAGTCATAATGTTGGATTCACGCATTTTGATGATCTTCGCGCATGGTTACGGGCAACCCAAATGATTTTTGTCATACGTCATTCGATATAATATACAGTGTTTTAACCGTATATACTTTTGAAAAACACTGCACGCGGTGGGTGTAGCTATCCAGGAAATGAAATCCAGCCACAAGAATGGAAAATGCGCGCATTTGACTGTCGACTCTCGGCTAATGTTCTGCTGTTATATTGGTAATAAAAAAAAGCAGCACGTCGTTAGGGAGAGAACGATATGGGCCGTATGGGAAATGATTTGGCGTCACAGGTGGTTGACCGAAACGCACTTTATCATTTCGATAAACACTTCATATCTCCGGAAATCTACCAGCGACCAGATGTAAACGCGCGCCAATCGGTCTTGGTCGGTCTCATTTCAAACGAAATTGTCCCGCGGTTACTGCGCCTGCATAAAGAAGTCGTGCCAAACGCGCCACCCGTCGATGAAATGATCGAGGCACTTCGACCAAGCAGCACAGAAATCGATGCCCTTGCGCATATCGTGCTGGGCGATGATTTGGAGGCCGCAGCAACATATGTAACGATCATGCGTGATCGCGGTCTATCCATGGAAATGCTCTACGTCGAATTGCTCGAGCCGACGGCACGCCATTTGGGCGAAATGTGGAACAATGACGAATGCGATTTTATCGACGTCACGATTGGCGTGGGTCGTCTGCAGAAATTGCTCGCAATTTTCAACGACACCTACACATTGCCGCAATTGGGCACGCGTCGGCGCGTCTTGATGGCCACGACGCCCGGAAACCAGCACAGCCTTGGTGCGTCTATGATCGAGCGGCTATTGTCGGCGGCAGGTTGGGACGTCGAAACAGAATATTCAGGGGAAGCAGACCAGATTGTTGAAATGGTACAGAAGCAGTGGTTCGCAGTTGTCGGATTGACCGCTGGGTCGGATGGTCAGCTGCCTGCGCTTAAATCCGTCGTCACACAAATTCGCGACAGGTCGCAAAATGCAGCAATCGGCATTCTGGTGGGCGGCCCGATGTTTACTCAAGAGCCCAAGCTTGCCGTCGCAATGGGTGCAGATGCGACCGCGCCAAACGCACCGGCCGCGGTGTTGGCGGCGCAGAAGCTTTTCGATACGGCAGCTTTAGGCTTA
The DNA here is from genome assembly GCA_031371575.1 of Sphingomonadales bacterium. Taxonomy (GTDB): domain Bacteria; phylum Pseudomonadota; class Alphaproteobacteria; order Sphingomonadales; family Sphingomonadaceae; genus Sphingorhabdus_B. The sequence continues at coordinate 13,598 of JANMJX010000057.1, read as the reverse complement.
CGGGCGTCTGCAGCTTAAGAACACCACTCTACTCTGAGGGCGTTATTCGACATATGCCGGGTTGCTGCCCGCGGCTGTTGTTAAGTTCATTTCTGCAGCGTGTGTGAGACGAATGACTTCGGCAATGCTTTTAACTCGCAGCTTGGCCAATGCATTGGCCCGGTGCATTTCCACCGTTCGCACGCTCAGGTCAAGCATATGGGCAACGGCTTTATTCGGAACGCCCTGCATCAGCCGATGAATCACGTCATGTTCTCTGGCACTGAGTAATGCGAAGGCGGCACGCGCAGCGTTACGGGCAGCAACATTACCGTGAATACGGGCCAGTTGGGTAAATGCAACGCGCAGCGACGATTCAAGTGCCGAAAATTCAAATGGTTTTTCTAGAAATTCGATCGCACCAAGCTTGATCGCTTTAACGGCTACCTGGATATCACCATGTGCACTCATGATTATGACTGGCCAATCGATCCCGCGATCCCGCAACATGGACATAAGGCGAAGACCATCAATGCTGGGCATTCTGATGTCTAGCAAAATTGGTGACGGTGCCAGCCCGTCAAAATTGTCGAGAAAATCCTGCGCCGATGCAAAGGGCCAACCTTTTAGCCTAATCGTCGACAGCAAAAAATGCAGCGATCGCCGGACGTCGCTGTCGTCGTCGATAACATAAACGGGCGAGCCTAGCTTGGCGTGCGGGATAGACGGCTGAGGTTCTCCGCTGTGATTGGAAGCGGCTGGTACAAACACGGGAATTCTCTGGGTTATAAACGACCGAAAACTGAACGTCCGCTATACAATCGCGAGTGCGGCGCGATGTTCCCGAACCAGCGCGTCTTGTACTTAAATGCTTACATGATTGTGACATCAATCCCGCTGAAAACGGCCGACCCACAAAACAAACGTTTTCCATGCTGTTTACCGTATTCTTGCGAGGGTGGCGGTCACACGGGCGTTAACATTTCGGGGGCTAGCTGAAGCTGTTGGCGGTCTGGTCCCTGCCATCCGGCGGCGGGCCCCATACCCGCCGCCACTCTTTTGAGAGATGATCGTAGTGGCGTCGCTAAAGGCACATTGAATTAGTATTTGGGGAGGGGACGTTCACAATATGCCTTATGACAGTTCCATTGCTCAAAAATGGGTAACGCCAAAGGTCACGCCGGGGCCCATAACATCAAAGCGGAAAGAGGCGCGCCAGCGGGTGTTGCTGCGCGCGCAAATCCATGTTGTGCGGGTCCAACGCGACCTGATGGTTACGGATATTTCGCGCAGCGGTTTGCGCGGCTCGAGCGATATCAGCCTGCGGATTGGCCAATCCGTTTACATCAGTCTTGACGACCTAACCCATGTTGCCGGCAAAATAAGACGGGTACAGGATGATCGTTTCGGGATGAAATTCGCTAGAATCCTTGACGTGCTTCCCGAGTGCGGTGTCGTCGAGAAAGATGTTCAGCCCGGGTATCAGCAGAGGATGCCGCGGAAATCAGCCTGGCTCAAAGCCAAAATCAGTCTTTCGGATTGGTCATCGCCCGCGCGTATTCGAAATGTATCCAAAACTGGCATGATGGTTGAAACCGAGCTCAGCGTAATGCCGGAACAGAAGATCTTGATTACTCTGAGCGACGGCAAGATATTCGATGCAGTCGTAAAATGGGTCGAAGGAGACCGCGTCGGCATGGAACTTGCGACGCCGGCATCCATTCTTCAATTTACTTATGGCATTTTAACTTAAATCAGTTGCCTGGCGCGGCAGTGAAAATCGAAATTCCGACCCATGTTCGCTTGAGTCTTCCAACCATATTCGGCCACCGTGCGCTTCAATAATCGTTCGGCAAATCGATAGGCCAAGGCCCATGTCCATCTCTTTGGTTGAATCCAACCACGTAAATATGCGTTGCGTCGATTCCGCCTCAACGCCCAGTCCCGTATCTCTTACGGAAACGATAACTTCATCCTCAGTGGCCTCTGCTGTGACACTAACTTTTTGCACCTTCAGGCCGGCCACTGCGTCGCAACCATTGCGCACCAAATTGATGATGACTTGTTGTATCTGCACGCGATCAACGGTCAGAGTAAGGTCTGCTGCGATGTCGGCATGAAGTTGGACATCCACCGAACAACTCGTGCGCACCAGATTAAGCGCCTCGGCAACGACAGGTTTTAATTTGACCTCTGTATTTGGGCCGACTCGCCGATCGGTCAAATCGCGCAAAGTTCGGATAATGGCCGCCGCGCGCTGACCCGATTCCTCAATGGAAAGCGTAGCTTGCCGAAGACTATGAATGTCAACGTCCGGCTCTTCTAACAATCGCAACGCACCTGATGCAAAGTTGAGGATCGCAGTCAACGGCTGGTTCAACTCATGCGCCATCGTTGTGGCCATCGTTCCCATGGCGTTGACACGCGATGTGTGTGCGGCCTGCGTTTGCAGCGTGACAAGGGCGGCTTCGGCCTCTTTTTGCGGCGTTATGTCGTAACCTTCGCAGAAAAGACCAACGATATTCGAATTTGCGTCGTGGATCGCTGCGTACACAAAGTCGCCATGACGGCGAGTCATTTCGCCTGTTTCCAGATCAGGAAATTCATACGGCACTGCTTTGCCATGGAACGGGATGCCCGTTGCAAACACATCATCAAGCAGGTCAATGAACCCTTGTTCCACTGTCTCCGGCATGGACTCGGCCACGGTCAAACCTACCAGCTGGCGTTTCCCGACATATTGCTTGAAGGATTCATTGGCAAATGTCAGCCGGTGGTCGGGTCCTTCAGTGATCGCAATGAATCCGGGCGCGTGCATGTACAAGGACTGCATTTCGGCGGATGTCGGCATCGACGGCGCGACAACCTCATTTGGAACGAAAAAGGTTAGAAGATGTTGCGGTGCCGCGGAACCCGCTATCGAAAGCGGATAGTCAAATATGCACATGCTTTGCACCGTTCCGTCAGGGCGCTGCGTGTCAATTTTCCATGTGGCCGGCGTGCCACGCGTGAGCCGTTCTTGCACAAACTCGATGTTTTCAGGCTCCAGCACTCCGGAGAGAACTTTATGGAGTTCGCTTCCGACGATCTGTGAATCTTCAAGCCCGCTCATCCGCAGAAAACTCGAGTTCGCCATCAGGATGATGTTTTGACCCGTTCCTTCAACGATCAGAACCGGAAGCGGGCTCGACTGAACCCCCAGCACAAACCTGCCCGCATCATTAGCCGGTTTGCGCGGCGGGCTTAAGGTCGTATTGTTCATGTGTCGCCCGTTGCTGGTTGGAACCTGGCGGGTTTTATCATCCGCCGGCCCTGTGTGAGATTTTACATTCTATCCAACGGATAATTCCGCTCATCGTTCCAAGTGTGTGGCGATGGACGCAAATGCGTCAACCCTGCTTGTCGGGATCGACATGAAGCCAGTCGGCGTGGCGCGGTGCCTTTTTCGTCTCGCTCCATTCTGCAAGCATCAACGGCGCAACGCGTTTCAATTCGGCATATTGTTCGGGCTTGCCGATGTTGCAGGCAAGTTCCAACCGGTGGCCATTGGGGTCAAAGAAATAGATCGACCGGAATATGCCGTGAAATGTAGGGCCAACGACCTCAATGCCCTGTGCCTCGATATGCGCCTTTGCTGCCATCAGCGCATCAAGGTCAGACACTTCAAATGCGATATGCTGAACCCATGCGGGCGTATTGGGGTCTTTGCCCATGTCGGGCTGGTTGGGCAGTTCGAAGAACGCGATGACATTACCGCCACCACAATCGAGGAAGATGTGCATATACGGATCATATTCGCCCGTAGATGGCACATGATCTTCGGCGAACGCCGTCGTGAACTCCATCCCCAGAACTTGGGCATACCAATCTGCAGTCGCCTTGGCGTCCTTGCAGCGATAGGCGACATGATGAATGCGGTTCAGCTTGATGGGGGCGTTCATTATGCCGGTTCCTCGACCTGAAGCGCGCCGCGTTCGATCTGGTCACGCTCGATGCTCTTGAACAAGGCGGTGAAATTGCCTTCCCCGAAGCCTTCGTCCTTTTTGCGCTGGATGAATTCGAAAAACACAGGCCCGATCATGGTTTGCGAGAATATCTGCAACAACAAGCGCGGGTCGCCGTCTTCGGTCGACCCGTCAAGCAAGATCCCACGCGACTGAAGCTCGTCGACGGGCTCGCCATGTCCGGGCAAGCGCTCCTCCAGCATGTCATAATATGCCTTTGGCGGCGGCGGCGCGAACGGCGTGCCAAGTGCCTTCAACCGGTCCCAGCAGGCTGGAAGGTCGTCACAGGAAAAGGCGATATGCTGGATGCCTTCGCCATTGTACGCGCGCAGATATTCTTCAATCTGTCCGCCACCGGCCTTGCCCTCTTCGTTCAGAGGAATGCGGATCTTGCCGTCAGGCGCAGTCATTGCGCGGCTGGTAAGGCCGGTATACTCGCCCTTGATATCGAAATAGCGGATCTCGCGGAAGTTGAAGACGCGCTCGTAAAAGCTGCCCCAATGCGCCATGCGACCACCATAAACATTGTGCGTGAGATGATCGATGATCTTGAACCCCGCCCCGACCGGATTGCGGTCCACGCCGGGCAGATAATCAAAGTCGATATCGTAGATCGACAGCGCATCGCCGTAGCGATCGACAAGATAGATCATCGCCCCGCCGATGCCGCGAATGGCAGGCAGCCGAAGCTCCATCGGGCCAGTGCGCGTTTCGACGGGTTCGGCACCGCGGGCAATCGCCTCGTCATAGGCAACGCGCGCGTTCTTGACGCGAAAGGCCATGCCACATGCAGACGGGCCGTGCTCCGCCGCGAAATAAGCGGCGGGGCTTTTGGGTTCATAATTGGCGATCAGGTTGATCTCGCCCTGACGCCACAGGTCGACGTCCTTTGAGCGGTGGCGCGCGATGCATGTGAAACCCATGCGCTCGAACACAGGTTCAAGCAGGCCCTTTTCCGGCGCGGAAAATTCGATAAATTCGAACCCATCCAGACCCAACGGGTTTTCAAACAAATCGGGCATGGCTGCACTCCTGTAAAACTGGTTACATTTGCAACCAGTTTATGTCATCGCAAACCCTGAGTCAATGCAAGCTAAGTTCAGGTAAAATGCAAGCGGCGGTATTTGCCGCGAAAATATAGCAAAGGATCGCGGCGGGGTTCAAAGCTTGCCTTTTCTACACGGCCAACCAAAATGAAGTGGTCACCTGCCTCGTGCAACGCATGGCGCTTGCATTCAAATATACCCAGCGAACTCGGCAAGATAGGCGCACCATATTCGCCCACTTCCCAGCGGGTTCCAGCAAAGCGATCTTCGCTTTTTCCTGCAAACAGGTTGGATACAGGCTGCTGGCCGATTTGCAGCACATTGACCGCGAATTCGTCGATTGCGCGCAATGTCTCGGCGCTGCCAGCATTGTTTGCGATGCACACAAGCAACAAGGGAGGATCAAGCGACACGCTGGTGAAGCTGTTGGCGGTAAGTCCGACGGGCCGGCCATCGGGTGCATGTGCCGTGATAATCGTCACGCCTGTCGCAAAACAGCCCATCGCATCGCGCAATGTGCGTGCATCGGAACCAGACCGATACTCAGGAATGAAGCGTGGCTGTTTACGCTCCAGAAAGTCGATCAGCAGCCCGTTAAAAGCCTCTGTCCGTTCCGCCACGATCAGCAACCCGCCGCCGTCAACATCGATGGTTTCGACATCGGGCAGTTTTTCGACAAAGCCGGGCGCTGCCGTATCCGGGTCGACATGGCCCAACGCGCCGCGGATGATCAGCGATGGCAAGCCAATCTGTGGCGCTGCGGCCGACAGCAAATCCGACACCCCTTCAGCATCGAACGCGCCATATATGGCGTCGTCATGGTCCGCCTGATCCAATTCTTGGCCGCGCGCATTTGCCAGGCGGTCCGCCGACGCCCGCACCGAAGCTGCGGCATGGTCAGCAGGCGGGTCAACAAAAATCAGGCCTGACGCCAATGTTGCGGCATCCTCTGCCAAAGCCATAGTTGCGACCCACGCAGTGTGCGACGCAGCAAGCACAACGGGTCGCGTGCGCATCTGTCCCAAAACGGCACGCAAATCTTCGACGTAGGCGTTGAAATTATAGCGCCCGTCATTCGGCCAATCGCTTCCACCATGGCCGCGCAAATCGACATTGATGACGTGACGCCCGGCTTGCTCCAGACCGATCGCGACATCTTCCCAATATTTACGTGTTTGGCCAAAACCGTGCAGAAGTACGATTGATGGGTCGTCGGCTGAGCCGATGTCATCGGCCTCAAGCCGGATTCCAGCAAACCCCTTAAATTCTCTCACATATCGTAGCGACATTCGCTTAAATCCCAAATCCTGTCTAACGGTGTCACGCTTAGCTCGCCCGTGCACGTCAACCGCAATTCACGCAACAATTTATGCGCGCTCAGTGGAAATGACAGCCATCGTAATGCGCGAGATACAGACCAGCTTTCCGGCTTCATCCTCGATACGGATGGACCAGATTTGAGTAGTCCGCCCGATGGATTCGGAGGTCGCGGTCGCATAGACAAAGCCGTCTTTGACTGGGCGGACATGGTTCGCGTTGATTTCCATTCCAACGGTCGCAAATTTGGTCGGATCAATTGTCATCGCCGCAGCCACGGAACCTACTGTTTCCGCCAACACGACCGATGCACCGCCATGCAAGCGCCCATATGGCTGCTTTGTCCGGTCATCCACAGGCATGCGCGCCTTGATCCAATTGTCGCCATGCTCGATGAATTCGATGCCGACAAAACCGGGCATACAGTTGGCGCCATTGGCAGTGAGCGCAGCAAGATCGAGCTTTTCGTTAAACCAGACAGTCATGTCATCTTAATGCGCGAAGCAGCAGAAACTGTCTAGGGCAAGTTCCCGATATTGCCGGGCTTGACGGACCATGCGTACGGCGCCGCTGTCCCATGCAGAAAATTGTCATCATCGACACTGTCACATTGGACACATCCACCTAGATACGGGTATGGATTGCCGTAAATACGTAATGAAACCGTGCAACGGAACTGCCAATAAGGCAGGAAGGATTTTCGCGTGACGCCGTCCAAGGGTAAGATTTTAATGCATAACGACAAAGATCTAGCGTCTTCGCGTTACTTCAACCGTGAGCTTTCATGGCTGAAATTCAACGAACGGGTGCTTGAGGAGGCGTCGAACCCCGCGCATCCATTGCTCGAGCGGCTGCGGTTCCTGTCGATTTCCGGCACAAATCTGGACGAGTTTTTCATGGTGCGCGTTGCCGGGCTTCGCGGACAGCAACAACGCCACATCGAAGAACTATCGATTGATGGCCGCACCCCTTCTGAACAGTTGACCGATACGGTCGCGGCCGCCGACCGGTTGATGATCCAGCAGCAGAAATTGTGGCGCAAATTGCTGAAGGAACTGGCTACGGAGGGGATCAAAATTGTCCAGCCGTCGGCCATGGGCAAGACACTTCAGGCCGAGGTTGGTAAATATTTCCGAGAACAGGTCTTACCGGTCCTTACCCCGCAAGCGCTTGATCCGGCCCACCCCTTTCCCTTCATCCCCAACCAGGGCATCAGCCTGATTTTCGATATGCGCCGCAAGGATGATGGCGAAGTCGTACGGCAATTGGTGATGATTCCCCAGTCACTCGCACGCTTTGTCCGCCTTCCGGGTCCTGGCACACGTTTTGTCACCATCGAAGCGCTGATCAAGCATTTCGTCGGGCAGATGTTTCCGGATTATCTGCTGGTCGCCGCAGGCGCTTTCCGCATCATCCGTGACAGCGACATCGAAGTGGAAGAAGAAGCCGAAGACCTCGTGCGCTATTTCCGTAGTGCCATCAAACGTCGCCGGCGTGGGCGCATCATCCGTTTGAAACTCGAGAAAGGACTGCCTAACGAACTTGCGACGCTGATCCGGTCAGAGTTGGGTGCAGGCGCCTCCATCGTTGTCGAAACCGTCGGCTTTCTGGGTATAGGCGATTTGGGCCAATTGGTCGAGGAAGACAGGCCCAATTTAAAGTTTCCGCCATATTCTCCGCGTTTTCCCGAACGCATATTGGAACATGATGGTGACTGTTTTTCAGCCATCAGCCAAAAAGACATTGTCATCCACCACCCGTATGAAAGCTTTGATGTCGTGCTGGCTTTCCTCCAACAGGCTGCGCTTGACCCCGATGTCGTCGCGATCAAACAGACGCTGTATCGGGCGGGCAAGCAGTCCGCGGTCATTCGCGCCTTGTGTGAAGCCGCCGAGGCTGGAAAGTCGGTCACCGCGATTGTCGAATTGAAAGCGCGGTTTGACGAAGAGCAGAATTTGCACTGGGCATCACAACTCGAAAATTCCGGTGTCCAGGTGGTCTACGGCTTTGTCGACATGAAGACCCACGCCAAGATCTCGCTGGTCGTGCGCCGCGAAGCTGACGGCTTCCGCACCTATTGCCATTTGGGCACTGGCAATTATCACCCGATCACAGCGAAGGTTTACACAGACATTAGCTTCTTCACCGCCGATCCGCGTGTCGGCCATGATGCCGGGCAGATATTCAATTACATTACCGGCTATATTCCGCCGACTGGGCTTCAGATACTGACGATGAGCCCTCTTGGTCTGCGCGAAAAAATCCTGTCGCTGATTGACGATGAAATGGCCCATGTCGCCGCTGGCAGGCCCGGCGCGGTATGGGCCAAGCTGAACAGTTTGGTAGACAAGGCGGTCATCGACAAATTGTATGAAGCAAGCGAGGCCGGCGTCGAAATTGACTTGGTCGTGCGCGGCATTTGCTGTTTGCGGCCAGGCGTCAAGGGCATGTCTTCGCGCATTCGGGTGAAGTCCGTCGTCGGCCGCTTTTTGGAACATAGCCGCATTTGGGCGATGGGCAATGGCGCCGATTTGCCCAATCCATCCGCCAAAGTGTTCATTTCTTCCGCGGACTGGATGTCCCGAAATTTTGACCGCCGCGTTGAATATATGCTGCCCATCGAAAACCCGACTGTGCATGACCAGATCCTTGATCAGGTTATGGTTGCAAACCTGCTCGACAACCAGCAAAGCTGGATGCTGCGTTCCGATGGACGTTATGAGAGGGTGAAAGCCGGAAAAATGCCATTCAATCTGCACCATTATTTTATGACAAATGCGTCGCTTTCGGGACGCGGAGGCGCGCTGGCAGATGATAAGAAGGTTCCAACGTTGAGCCTCGTCCGACAACGATGAAGGCGGTGCGTCAGGCCGTCATAGATATTGGCTCAAATACCGTCCGGCTTGTTGTCTATGCAGGCCTGCCGCGTGCGCCAATGCCAATCTATAACGAAAAAAGTAGAGTGAAGCTGGGTGCCTGTCTTGCGGGCGATGGCGAGATTGACAAAGTGACAATGAAAAAGGCGCTGGCAGCGCTTGCCCGGTTCGAAACGCTTGCCCGCGCCATGAAAGTGGACAGCATGCGTGTGGTCGCGACCGCTGCCACGCGCGAGGCAAAAAACGGACATGAGCTTGTCGAAAAAGCCGCGGCGCTTGGCATCCGGGTCGATGTGCTTGACGGTAATGCCGAAGCCACCGCAGCCGGTTTCGGGGTGCTCAGCGACAATCCCACGGCAGACGGCTATGTCGGTGATCTTGGTGGCGGCAGCCTTGAACTCATTCGCATTTCCGGCGGCAAATTGGGCGCTCGGGTATCGCTTCCGTTAGGTACATTGCGCCACGACATCTTGCGTGGCAAATCGGCCAAGCAGGTTACGCAAATGCTGCGCGATGATATCGCCAAGGGAATGGGCAAGCGGGCTTTCCCAATTGAAACCGGCCTGCCCTTTTATATGATTGGCGGCTCTTGGCGGACATTTGCGCGGTTGCATATGCATCATATCGGCTATCCACTGACAATTCTGTCCAATTATGAAATGCCGCCCGAAGCGCCGGAATTATTGGGTCCGTTGGCCAATGACAGCGATGGACTGGCCCGATCCAATGTCGTTGCTGCCGGTCGTATTTCATCATTGCCAGGCGCGACTGCATTGTTGGGCGGGATTGTTGGATTGCTGAAACCAACCAAGCTTGTCACCAGCATCTCCGGTCTGCGCGAAGGAATATTGTTCGAACAACTGACGCCAGCCGAGAGACGGCAGGACCCGTTGATAGCCGCAGCGCGGTTCGAAGGCGAACGGCTTGGGCGTTTTCCGTTCCATGGAGATGCCCTTGCCCAATGGATTGCGCCCATATTTGCCGTGCAAAGTGCCCATGACGCACGGCTGTGTCGGGCGGCCTGTCTGTTGTCCGATAGCGTATGGAACGTGAACCCGGAATATCGTCCCGATCACGCATTAGACCTTGCACTCGACGGCAGCTGGCCCGGCGTTAATGCAGAGGACCGTGCAGTAATCGCAGCAGCGCTTTGGACCGTGCACGCCGGAAAGCGGAACCTGCCTGAAATGCTGGTCGCACTGGCAAAGCCAGGCGCACTTGCCCAGGCCGTGGTCTGGGGCCTTGCCATTCGTCTCGCCCACCGGCTTGACGGGGGTACGGGTGGAGCGCTCGCCGACAGCCGGATCGACGGCGACGGCGCAACACTTCGGTTGCACCTCAGCCGCTCTGCCGTCCGTCTGCAATCCAACAGCGTTCTGCGCCGCCTGCAAGCGCTTGGAGAGGCATTGGGCTATACGCAGACAGAAATCACCAGCTGAGGCGTAAACGAATTTCGCCTCTTATCCTCTCCAACACAAACCGTTCAGCAAAACACACCGTCGCACCAGCGAAGGCTGGTGCCCATTACGTGTTCTGAATAGGCCGACAGGCGCGATAGGCCCCAGCCTGCGCTGGTGCGACGATGCGCGTGCGCGCGGGTGTCGCAAAGCCCATCATCCCATCGGGTACAGGATCTCTTTCGTGACCTTGTGCACCGCGGTCATCACCTCTGCGCTCAATTTCAAGTCAATCGCGGCGAAAATGTCGTCCAACTGGTCCTCTTTGCTCACGCCAACAATCGTCGATGCGACAAAGCCATGCTGTTTCGACCAAGCTGTCGCGAGCGTGACGGGTGACATGCCCGCCTCCTGGGCAATCTCGACGATACGCATCGTGCTTTCCAACGCGCGCGGTCCCGCAAAGCGCTGCGCCATTTCGACCTGACGCGAACCGGTCATCTCCAGATAGCGCGAGAAACGCGCACCTTCGGGCCGTGCCCCATCGAGATATTTGCCGGACAATACGCCCCCGCCCAAGGGCGAATAAGGCAGCAACGATACGCCTTCCTGACGACAAACCTGCTTGAGTTCGTCTTCAAACCGGCGGTTGTTGATGGAAAAATTGTTCTGGATGCTTTCATAACGCGCGGCGCCAAGCCGTTCCGATGTCGCGAGCGACTTCATCAGGCCATAGCTCGTCTCGTTCGAACATCCCAGCACGCGCACTTTGCCCGAACGCACGAGTTCGTCGAGCACTTCCATTGTCTCGTCATATGCAAGCCCATGGTCAGGCCAGTGCGTCTGGTACAAATCGATATAATCGGTCTGGAGCCGGCGCAGGCTTTCTTCGACAGCGGTAATGATATTGTGGCGGTCAAGCGCCGTCATACCGCCACGTTTGGGTGATTTGAACCAGGTGTGGCTTGGTCCGGAAACCTTGGTCGCCATGATGATGGCGTCGCGGTTCTTGCCCTTCATCCACCGGCCGACAATGTGTTCGGTCCGTCCGACCCATTTAATGTCCGGCGGCACAGGATAACCTTCCGCCGTGTCGAAAAAGTTGATGCCGGCATCAAGGCATTTATCGAGAATACGGTGCGCTTCAGCCTCGTCGGTTTGGGAACCGAATGTCATCGTGCCCATGCAAATGTCAGATACGTAAATGGCGCTTTTGCCAATGCGGCGATGTTCCATAAATTCTCCTAAGATTGTCCGGCCGCGCCAACGACCAGAAAGGCAAGCGCGGCAAGCAGCCCCGCCATGCGGTTTGAACGGAAATGGCCGAGCGCATTGCTGCCATCGGACTTGAGCGAGGCGACTTGCATGGCAAGGTGAATGGCAACGGGTAACAAGGCGACCAATGCCTGCTTTTCCGGACGGACGCTCCAGATCGCAAGACCCCAGCCAAGCAGCGTCAATATGTAAAACGCTGCCACGCCGGTGCGGATTTTCCCGCCGAGACGCAAGGCGCTTGAACGGATGCCAACAAGTGCGTCATCCTCGCGGTCCTGCATCGCATAAATCGTGTCATAGCCAACGACCCAGCAAATCGTGCCGGCATAAAGCCAGTACATCGCAGCATAAGGCTCGCCAGTGATGGCGACCCAGCCCACCAGCGCGCCCCAGCTAAAAACAAGGCCAAGCCAAAGCTGCGGCCACCAAGTAATGCGCTTCATGAAGGGATAAGCTGCGACAAGCGCGATACTGCCCAGTGCGACAATTTGCGCCTCCCACCGCAATTGAAGGAGTACGATGAGGCCAATGGCGCACAAACCAAACAAAAACGCCCATGCCGCGCGCACGCCGATTGCACCGCTGGGTAAGGGACGCGACGCCGTACGCGCAACCTGTGCATCCAGATCACGGTCGACGATGTCATTATAGACACATCCCGCTCCGCGCATCACGATGGCGCCAAGCAGCATCCACAGCGCAAGGTCCCAACGCTGAATGAGGCCACCCGACAGCGCCAGGCCAAATATACAGGGCCAGAACAACAGCCACCAACCGATCGGCCGATCGAATCTCGCCAAAAGCGCAAGCGCGCGAAGCTTGGACGGCAGCACGGCAATCAGGCCGGTATATTCGCTGTCGGGGACAATTTTCGAATTCATGTGTTGGCCCTGCCAAATTTTGATCCGTTCGTCATCTGGAACTTGTCGGCGCGGCGGCCCGACCAAGATGGGAGATGACGTGCCCAGCTTTTGCGGTTAGATGCCCGACATGCCCGCGACACCTGCCTGGCCCCCGAAATCAACGCCGCGGTTGTTTGTGGAACAGCCGCTTGCCGACGGCGTTGCGTTGAATATCACCGGCAACAGCGCACATTATCTGATGGGTGTCATGCGCCTGAGAGAAGGTTCGCCAATCAAATTGTTCGACGATTTTTCGGGCGAATATCTCGGCCGCGTGACCAGTCTGGGCAAGCGGGACCTGATGGTGACGGTGGAAGCAAAATTGCGCGATCGCGAACGCACCCCGGACCTTTGGATTTGTCAGGCGCTCATCAAAAAAGACCGTTTCGACTGGATCGCGGAAAAAGCCTGCGAACTTGGCGTAGCACGCTTTGTCCCGGTGCTGACGGCGCGATGTGTCGTGGACAAGGTCAAGGACGACCGTCTTCGTGCGCATATGATCGAGGCCGCCGAACAATGCGAACGCACCGCACTGCCAGAAATTGTGCCACTGGCCCGGCTTGAGGCAATGCTGACATCGTGGCCTGCCGATCGAGCCTTATATTTTTGCGATGAGCGCGGCGGGGCTCCGTTCTTGGAAGCCCTGTGCGCGGGTCCCGGGGGCATTTTGATTGGTCCCGAAGGCGGCTTCACCGATGCCGAAAATGCCGCCATTCGCGCGCATCCGAATGCACGTCCGGTATCACTTGGACCCCGGATATTGCGCGCCGATACGGCGGCGGTTGCGGCGATTTCCGTCTGG
>JANMJX010000258.1:0-1812 GCA_031371575.1 Sphingomonadales bacterium | reverse complement strand
CGATCATGGTCTCGATGCGCAAAAATTTTATGGCACCAGCTTCATTTCAAATGAATGGGGCGACATAGTCTGCGATTTGGACGATGCCGAAACAGGTATATTGGTATCGACATTTGATCTCGATAAAGCGCGTGCCCATCGCGCCAGCATGGGCTTTTTCCGAGACCGACGACCACAGCTTTATGGCCGTCTGGCCGAAGATGTCTGATCCATCCCATCTCTATTTGATCGGTATTGGCTCGAATCAACCGCATCCAGTGATTGGTGCACCAAACCGCATTATCCCGCAGGCAATTGCTGCGCTCGAAATGGATGATATCGACGTGTTTGCGCAATCAGCGATCATGCAATCTGCCCCACTTGGGCCATCATCGCGCCGCTTTGCCAATGCCGCAGCCATTGTGGCAAGCACCCTCCATCCCCCTGCCCTGCTTGCCCGCCTTCACGAAATAGAAAACCACTTCGGGCGTGTGCGTCGTGGCCAAAGCTGGCGGGCGCGCGTACTGGACCTCGACATTCTTCTGTGGTCCGGCGGCATATGGGCGGAAGATAATCCCGACCTTTCTATCCCGCATCCGGGCCTGCGATCACGGGGTTTTGTCCTTACGCCTGCGGCGATGGTTGCACCCGATTGGCGCGATCCGACGACTGGCCTGAGCATTCGTCATCTGCAATCGCGATTTAACCGTCCAAAGGCGCTTGACCGCACCCCCCACCGCCATTAGGGGGAGCGCTCTCCTTTGAACCCAAAGCTGGTTCACCACGGGGGCCCTTAGCTCAGTCGGTAGAGCAACTGACTTTTAATCAGTAGGTCGCTGGTTCGAACCCAGCAGGGCTCACCATATCTTTCCATGACTTAGAAACATCCGGTCATGTTGAGCGCAACAAGTTAGCTATGCACTGCACCTACATTTGGTGGCGCATGGCCTGCCGCCGTAACTGTTATCCCATATGCGTGGCGAAACCCGCGGTTTCAGCCCTGCACAAGACACGCCGATATACCCTTCTAAATCGAATATCTCTGGAATTAGGCGACCAGCGATATCTCCATTTTGGATTGTTGACACATACCAACCAGTTGGTATGTTTATATGATGAAACCGAGTCGACCGATCCAAGCACCAAAAGGTAGCGCACGCGACAAGCTTATCGCGGCTGCTATCTCTACTGTCCGGTTCAAGGGCTTTGCTGCCACGTCAGTCGATGAAATATGTCAGGCGGCTGGAGTGACCAAAGGCGCATTCTTTCATCACTTCGCGACCAAGGAGGCTTTGGCAGTCGCCGCCGCGGGAGCATGGACCAACATCGCGGAACAACGGATCTTCACGGAGCCCGGCTGGGTCAGCATCGATGATCCGCTCGAGCGGCTGATCGGTCATATCGATTTTCGCCTGTCGATGCTTGATGGCCCTGTAGAGGATTTCACCTGTTTCGTCGGCACCGTGGTGCAGGAGAGCTATAATAGCAGCGCGCCCATTCGTGCCGCATGCGATGCCAGCATCTCCGCATATGCAGAGCGGCTGGCCCAAGACATTCAGCCTGCAATTGAAAAATACAAAGTAACGGAAGCCGACGCGCTCAGCCTCGCCTTTTACATTCAGGCAGTCCTGCAAGGCGCGTTCATTCTCGCCAAGGCGCGAGGCGGCCCTGAAATTGCACGCGACAGCGTCGCGCATTTGAAACGCTATATCCTTATGCTATTTGGAAAGGACGGAGAGACAGAATGAGCAAGGCCATTTTTGTCAACCTGCCGGTGGCCGACTTGCCCCGGTCGATGGCGTTTTACGAGGCTCTGGGCTTCACCAATCATGC
>JANMJX010000253.1:0-21692 GCA_031371575.1 Sphingomonadales bacterium | reverse complement strand
GACAGCGTCCCGCTGGCAACGTGGAAGGACTATCTAGCCTTTCACTTTATCAGCAGCCATGCGAGCGCGCTGCCCAAGAAGTTCGACGACGCGAGTTTCGATTTCTACAACAAGACGCTCAATGGCCAGCCCGAGCAACGCGCCCGTTGGAAGCGCGGCATTAGCCTGATGAACGGTGCCTTGGGTGAAGCCATCGGCCAAATCTACGTACAACGGCACTACCCGCCTGCAAGCGATGCGCAGATGAATGAACTCATCACCAATTTGCGCGCAGCATTCGAAACACGTTTGGCAAAACTAAGCTGGATGGATGACGCAACGCGGACTCAAGCACTGGCGAAGCTTGCGGCATTTGATCCGCGCGTTGGTCATCCAAAGAAATGGATCGATTATTCGTCTCTCAAGATTGATCGCGGCGACTTGCTTGGAAATGTCATGCGTTCCGGCGAATTTTTCACTGATTTGCAATTGTCCCGCGTGCCAAAGCCTGTTGACCGCGACCTTTGGGCCATGACGCCGCAAACGGTAAATGCATATTACAATCCATTGGCAAACCAGATTACATTCCCGGCGGCGATCCTGCAGGCACCCTATTTCGATCCCAATGCGGATGCGGCGGTTAACTATGGCGCAATTGGCGCGGTTATTGGCCATGAAATCGGACACGGTTTTGATGACCAAGGCAGCCAGTTCGACGCGACCGGCAAGTTTCGCAACTGGTGGGGTCCGGAAACAAAGGCCAAGTTCCAATTGGCCACTGGCAAGCTGGCGGCGCAATATGACCAGTTCGAACCGCTTCCAGGTCTTAAGGTTAATGGCAAGCTTACACTTGGCGAGAACATTGGCGACCTTGGCGGGCTGCAAATGGCTTACACAGCCTATCAGCTTTACAAACAGAAGAATGGCGAACCGCCGGTGATCGATGGGCTCACTGGCGACCAGCGCTTCTTCCTTGCCTTTGGACAGGCATGGCGTGGCAAGCAGCGCGACGATGCACTCCGCACTCAAGTGCTTACCGATCCGCATAGCCCACGCGTCTATCGGGTGAACGGCACTTTGCGCAACTTTGACGAATGGTATAAGGCATTCAACGTTCAGCCAGGCGACAAAATGTATCTGCCGCCCGAAGAGCGCGTTCGCATTTGGTAAGACCCTGTTTCGTCTTTCCCCGACTGGTCGGGGGAAGACCCAACAGTTCCGGAAAAACGAACGCGTCATCGCCTTGCTATTGTCAAAATATGTTCGGTTGTTTGCGCATCAACGGACAGTCGACATGTTTCTGCGGTCCGCTGGAATCAGACTGGCGCTACCTCGTCTCGTTTCAACGTTCAGTAATTGGTTATGCAACTTTCGTTCATCTCATGAATTGTACCTAGCGCCAGGTTCAAACAAGGAAAACGATTATGAAGAAGACAATAATTGCAATGGCTGCCGCCACACTGGTTGTTCCAGCAGCTGGCGTCGTCGCTGCTGACCAATTTTCCGTTTCGACGGCTAAGGCAGCCTATAAGACTGACATTTCATACCAAAATCGCGACAATTTCCGCAGCTGGCGCGGCAAGGATGGCCGTACCTATTGTCGCCGGAAAAACGGCACAACTGGCTTGGTCATCGGTGCCGCAGTCGGTGGAATTGCGGGCAACCAGATTGCCGGTCGCGGAGATAAGACCGTCGGCACAATCATCGGCGCAGCCGGTGGCGCATTGCTGGGGCGCGAAATAGACAAGGGCAAGCGTCGTTGCAGATAAACACCCGATCCTTTGGTGGGGAATTTTAAGTCCCTTCTCAGGTTCGTTGCATTTACGGCACCGCGATATATCGCGGTGCCGTTTTTCTATGTAGATCGCGTGTCTATTTGGCAACAAAGTAGAAAATACAGGATAGCCAACGCCGATCACCAGACAGTTTTGTGACGTCGACATTAGATCGCCATCATTCGGCGGGCCTTGTTTCTGGGGTTTTTCAACCCAACACGAACATCGATGAACATGTAAATGGTGCCTCAGAGACACCAAAGATTTGCACTCACAACATTGGCAAATTTTAGTTGATCTGCCGCGATTAGCCAGTGGCGACTATGTTGGACGATGCTGAAAGTCTGTTAGCAAGACTAGCCGCGCAGTAATCAGCTGTTCGTTCGGTCCCTGCTGTAATGACAGCTTTGCGCTCAATTGCGGTCATTCTCATTACCAAATTGCGCACCCATATACGGAGCGTTTGTTGTAGGCATTGGACAATAAATGTGAAAGGTAATGCTATGGCGTTTTTCAGAGCTCCGCGCGATTGAGCCTTAACGCGTTCATCACCACCGTAAACGACGACAGTGCCATCGCCGCGCCCGCAAACATCGGCGACATTACGATACCGGAAACGGGATAAAGCACGCCCGCCGCCACGGGTACACCAATCCCGTTGAACAGGAACGAGAAAAACAGGTTTTGACGGATATTTCGCATCGTTGCTTTGGCCAGCGCACGGGCTCGGACGACAGCCGCGAGATCGCCTTTGGTAAGTGTGATTCCTGCGCTTTCAATCGCAACGTCCGTGCCGGTTCCCATGGCGAGTCCAACATCGGCAGCAGCTAGCGCCGGGGCATCGTTGATCCCGTCTCCCGCCATCGCAACTTTCGCGCCAGAGGCTTTGAGTTCGCCGACAATGCGTGCCTTATCGTCGGGTTTGAGTTCGGCATGAACGCCGTCGAGCCCGCCTACGGCGTTGGCGACGACCTGCGCAGTTGTCGGATTATCTCCTGTAAGCATGATGACGCGCAGGCCCTGTTTTCTTAGATCCTCTATCGCCTCGCGTGCGTTCGCACGAATGGGATCAGCAACAGCGACAAGTCCTGCAAGTTTGCCATCGACCGCAACAAGCATAACGCCTGCGCCCTCACGGCGTCTGCTTTCAGCGACCTGATTAAGGGCTGCTGGATCGACACCGATGCGCTGCATCTGCGCAGCGTTGCCAATTACAACGGCGCGCCCGCCGACAGTGGCGCTAATCCCCGCGCCAACCTGAACCTCGAAACTCTCGGGCTCGCCAAGTTCCAACTTGCGCTCGTGCGCTGCGCCCACAATCGCATGTGCCAGTGGATGCTCTGACCGCGCCTCCACCGCTGCCGTCAACGCCAGCAACTCATTCTCGTCAATCCCTCCAATTGTCTCGACGGCTACGAGCTTGGGCTTTCCTTCGGTAAGCGTTCCAGTCTTGTCGATAACAAGCGTATCGACCTTCTCCAACGCTTGCAGTGCTTCGGCATGTTTGATCAGAACGCCTGCGTGTGCGCCACGTCCGGTTGCCACCATTATCGACATCGGCGTTGCCAGCCCCAACGCGCAAGGACAGGCGATAATGAGCACGGCAATAGCGTTCAATAGCGCGTGACCGATACGTGGTTCGGGGCCTACGAGGCTCCAGACAGCAAATGATAATATAGCGATCGCGATCACCAGCGGCACGAACCAGCCTGAAATCCGGTCTGCCACAGCCTGTATCGGTGCGCGGCTGCGCTGTGCTTCGGCAACCATGCGGACGATACGCGCGAGCATCGTGTCGCTGCCGACCGCTTGTGCTTCCATTACGAGGCTACCGGTGCCATTGACCGTGCCGCCCGTCAGCGCGCTGGGGGATTCTTTGGCAACTGGCAAAGGTTCGCCCGTGAGCATCGACTCATCGACAGATGAACGGCCTTCGATCACAACGCCGTCAACCGGCACACCTTCTCCCGGACGAACGCGAAGGTGGTCGCCAGTCTTGACGTTAGCCAACGGAATCTCAGTTTCTATGCCATCGGCATTGATGCGCCGTGCTGTTTTTGGTGCCAAGTTGAGTAAAGCTCGGATGGCCTTGCCGGTTGCGGCTCTTGCGCGCAGTTCCAACACTTGTCCAAGTAACACCAGCGCCACGACCACGCCCGCCGCTTCATAATAAACAGGCACCATGCCGCCGTGCATTCTAAAGGTAGCGGGAAACAGACCCGGCGCGAACGTCGCAACCAGACTATAAAGAAATGCTGCGCCGACACCGATTGCGATGAGGGTGAACATATTTAGTTTTCGCGTCACGATTGAAGTCCATCCGCGCGTGAAAAATGGCCTGCCTGCCCACACTACAATTGGTGCGGTCAGCCCGAGTTGAATCCAAGGCGAATATGCGGGATCGACCAAATGAAAACCCAGAAACTCCGTCCCCATCGTCAAGATCAGTAGCGGCACCGCAAACGCTGCCGATACCCACCAGCGCCGTGTGAAATCAATTAATTCGGGATTGGGGGCATCATCAAGTGACGGTTCTTCCGGCTCCAATGCCATCCCGCAAATTGGACAAGTCCCCGGTCCTTGCTGACGAATTTCAGGGTGCATCGGGCAAGTCCACATCGCTCCGGGTGCAGCAATCACTTCCGTGCGCGGAACGCCAGTGACATATTTTGCAGGGTCTGCGGTGAATTTACTCAGGCACCCATGACTACAAAAATGGTAATGAACGCCATCATGTGTTGCGTGATGAGCCGTAGTTACGAGATTAACGTTCATCCCGCAGACGGGATCACGCGCAGTGTCTAGCTTTGCGGCATCTTTACTTACTACGATCGTCGATAATTCCGGAGCGGCGTGAGATTTTTCGGATGGCATATCGTTTTACCTACGGTTGGATCAAAGCTCTGATGATAAACACGCCTATGCCTATGTTCCCTCCAACAGGGTACCGCTCGAACTATGACAAATAACAGCTAAAACTGACACTGCCCAATCGAATGTCGAATGATGCAACAAATAGTCCGCCCATGTCATTGGCATGATCGACAAATATGAGCTTTTACCTACGTTATTGTTCTAGAACAGATTACTGAGCAGTCTTACCATGGCTTTTTAGCCATGCCTGCATTTTCGTGATTTCCCGGGTTTGTGCAGCAATCGTCATTTGTGCCATATTGCGGGTTTGCTTGTCTGTTGCCTTCTCAAGCGCCACGCGTGACATTGCAATTGCGCCGCGATGATGCTCGATCATTTTGCGTGTCCACAATTCCGACGGAAGTCCCTGCTTTGCCAACATCATTTTTTTGTGCATTTCAATCTCGGTCGCACCGTAGGGATTATTTGGATCATTCATCATCGCCATCATGTCAGCTTGCCCCATTGGCATGCTGCTGTGATCCATTTTGCTATGGTCCACAGGTGACATCGGAGTTTTCTCCGATGACTGCATTTTGCCGTGATCCATGGGTGGCATCGGCGTCTGTTGCGCCAACACCGGAGCGGATAGAGCAAATGCCGCGGCTGTTATCAAAATCAATTTCATTATGATTTCCTTATTATTTCTGTCAATCGGCGGGAACTCGACGGGACGTGCCCAGAATAGCAAATAGATTGCCCATTTGAGCGCTAACAGCCCATTGAAGTCGCTCTGTCAAACTAACTGAACTGACACTCAATAGTTCCGTCAATCTCATGGGCGTGAGCAGGCGAGCTGCGCTCTCAAATGAAGCTGCAGAAGTCGTCCTAATTCCGTGATGTGGCGTTAACAGCTGTCAGTCCGCTACCGGCCCATTTGAAGCTGTTCCGCTTCGCGCCCACTATTTGCCGTTCCGCGGCCAGTCCCGCCTTCCGAAATGCAGCCGTTCCCGAGTTAGCATAAAGCTACACTGGACAACGCGTCACTCTTGCGTAACTTAACTCGCAAAGCTGCAGCTTTCCGCTGAACGACAGCCCATAGAAAGTGTTTTTGGATGATGAAACTGTTTTTATCAAAAGTGCGATTGGCCGTCGCGCTTATCACGGTCTCAATGCTGCTGCCCTCATCGGTAGTTGCCCACGAAAGTAGGTTCCCGCCCAACGATATTCCAGAAAAATTCTCACCTCCAGAAGTAGCTAACGACTATATCAAACGGGAAGTGATGATCCCAATGCGCGACGGTGTAAAGCTTTATACCGTAATCGTGTTTCCAAAAGGGACAACCAACGCGCCGATCGTGCTTACGCGAACGCCCTATAATGCTGCCAAACGTGCCAACCGGATGGACAGCCCGCATATCTTGTCCACACTGCCCTTGGCTGACGAAATATTCGTAAAGGCTGGGTATATTCGTATCTATCAAGACATTCGTGGTAAACATAAGTCAGAGGGCGACTATATCGTCACCCGACCTGTGCGTGGGCCGCTCAATCCAACTACTGTGGATCATGTAACCGATGCCTATGACACAATTGATTGGTTGGTAAATAAAGCAAACCTGCCCGAATCCAACGGCCGTGTCGGTATGATCGGATCGAGCTATGAAGGCTTTACAGTTGCTATGGCGCTCCTGGAGCCTCACCCTGCACTCAAGGTTGCGGTGCCGGAAAGCCCGATGATCGACGGTTGGATGGGCGACGACTGGTTCCATTACGGCGCCTTTCGCTTAGCCAATATAGGATGGATCGGATCACAGACAGGCTACAAGGGCGAAGGCAAGGATCCTTCAACCGGCATATACGACAATTATGAAGAATTCCGTCGCCTAGGTGGGGCAAATGAATGGGCAAAAGCGTCGGGGTTCGACCAGTTGCCTGCATGGCAGAAAATGGTTGCTCATGTTACCTATGACGGTTTCTGGCAAGGCCAAGCTCTGGATAAGATGCTCGCAGCTAACCCGTCCAACGTGCCGACCTTGTGGGAACAGGGGCTGTGGGATCAGGAAGACATATACGGTGCAATCACTGCTTGGGAAGCTCTAAAAGCCAAGGGCAAAATGGCAAACAATTATTTGGTTATGGGACCATGGCGTCACAGCCAGATCAACCGTGAGGGACGCGAGTTGGGTGCGTTCAAATGGGATGGCGATACCGCTGCCTATTTCCGCGAACAGATGGTGCTCCCGCTATTCAACCAATACCTTAAAGACGGACCAGCAGCCAATTTGCCGGCCGCAACGATATATAATACTGGCGAAAACCGTTGGGATCGATTTGCCGACTGGCCCCTTGCCTGCGAAAACAAATGTACTTCGCCGCTTAAGGCCATGTATCTTAATGCTAACGGCGGACTCGGGTTTGCGAAAGGTATAGAAGGCGGTGATAGCTATGTGTCAGACCCTGACAAACCTGTTCCGCATTTACCGCGCCCGGTTAATTTTGCTGATGGACGTTGGGGCGATTGGCTTGTTTCCGACCAGCGTCATGCCGATGGCAGAACCGACGTATTGACATATCAAACCTCGGTCCTGACTAAAGCGGTGCGTTTGTCTGGCGCGCCGTTAGCTGAAATTTTTGCCAAGACGACGGGCAGCGACGGCGACTTTGTCGTGAAACTGATCGACGTTTTTCCCGATGAAATGGCAACAGACGCTAAAATAGGCGGATATCAACTGGCGATCTCACTCGACATTTTCCGTGGACGGTATCGTGACAGCTTCGAAAATCCGACCGCTATTCCAGCTGGCAAAGTGCAGCGCTACAAGTTTCGACTTCCAACGGTAAACCACGTATTTCAGCCAGGGCATCGGATCATGGTGCAAGTCCAATCAAGCCTGTTTCCGCTGTATGACCGAAACCCGCAGAAGTTTGTGCCTAACATTTTCTTGGCCAGGAAATCTGACTATCAAAAAGCGACAGTAACGTTGGTACGTAGCGGAGCCAATGCTAGCGCTGTTTGGCTGCCGGTTGTCGATTAAGATTGTGTTGCGAGCTGGGGCTTTGAACGGGCTGGTGGTGAAGGGGGTAACACCTGAGACATGTTGTCATACAACTATTGGTAAACAAGTGAGCATAAGTGTTGACCGTTTGCCGGCGCTCGCCATCTGCGAATAATTCCAACATAAATGACAGTGGTTTAAGACAATAAACAAAAAAGTATATGGGAGTGTAGCGATTGTCAGTCACAAATAAAGACATGGCTCACGCCATAGCAACAAAACGTCGCTGGTGGCTTATCTTGGCTGGGTTGGCCATAGTACTCGCAGGGGCATTCCTGGCAAAAAGCGTTCGGACGGCGGACGGCACAACCGTTCGCGATGTCCGGTTTACCGGCACCAATGGTACGGTCATGAGTGCTTTGCTGTACATCCCGAAAAATGCCACCTCCTCGACCCCAGCGCCCGGCGTTCTTGCGGTCCACGGCTATATAAATTCGCGCGAGACCCAGGACGGTTTTGCCATCGAATTTGCCCGCAGAGGCTACGTTGTTTTGGCGCTTGATCAGACCGGACATGGCTATAGCGAAGGCGCCGCATTCTCAAACGGGTTTGGCGGCCCGGACGGACTGAAATATTTGCGATCCTTACCGATGGTCGATGTTCGTCAGATTGGGTTAGAGGGACACAGCATGGGCGGCTGGACGGTACTTGCGGCAGCAGCCGCGATGCCCAAAGCTTACAAATCGATCGTCCTAGAAGGGTCTTCAACGGGCGCACCTTTTGCGCGGGAAGGCTCGCCCACTTGGCCACGCAATGTCGCAATCGTCTTCAGCCGCTACGACGAGTTCTCGAATTTAATGTGGGGTGTGGCCCGCGCGAAAGATGTAGCGACGAGCAGCAAGCTTCAAGCAGTGTTTGGGATTCAGTCTCCAGTTGTCAAAAACCGTTTGTATGGAACTATCGCGGACGGGACAGCGCGCAAGCTATATCAGCCAACTACAACGCATCCCGGCGATCATGCCTCAACGGCAGCCATTGGGAACGCCATTGACTGGTTTGCTAACACGCTCACAGGGGGCACACCCAAACCGGCAAGTGATCAAATTTGGTACTGGAAGGAATTTGGCACGGGAATCGGCCTTGTCGGCTTTGTGATGATTATGCTCGGTGCGTTTGATGCACTTCTCCCGTTGCCGGTGTTTGCTTCGCTGAAAAATGAACCAGTGCCGTCTTTAGCGAAGCGAGATCGCTCTTGGTGGAAGGGGTTTGCGTTAAACACAGGCCTACCTGCCTTAATATTCTTCCCAACTTTCATTGCGGGCTATTTTCTGCTGCCGGCGTCGCAATGGCTCCCGCAGGCGGTTACGACTCAGATCACACTTTGGGCTCTGGCCAGCGCTGGTTTGAGCCTGTTGATGAGCCGTTTTTTGCAGCGCCCAGTTGACCCGCATCAAGCAGAATGGTTCAAATCACTTCTGTTGGCTCTGGCGACAGTAGCGGCTGGGTATGCTGCACTTTTTCTCGTTGATCACTTGTTCCAAACTGACTTTCGACTTTGGGTGGTCGCGGTTAAATTTCCGAGCGCCGGCCAGTGGGCGATTGCTGCGATTTACGTCGTACCGTTGACGTTCGCCTTTCTTGTGACGAGCAGAACACTGGTCAGAGCAACGGTGCGCAGCGACACAACTGGGCTGCATTACATAGCTGCAATATCGACACTCACGACCGGCTTCATCGCCATGCTGATCGCAATTTACAGTGTGTTGTTCATGACTGGTTCGCTCGTTACCGCATTTGATCCTCTCAGCACCGTCATCGCAATACAGTTTGTGCCAGTGCTGATTACCGTGGCAGTAATTGCGATTTTTACGTGGCAACGAACGGGCAGCTATCGTCCTGGAGGACTGATAGCTGGAATTTTAGTAACCCTTTACGCAGTTGCGGGGACCGCTACGCAAATCTAACTCTGTAATAATTTTGCCATGACGTTCGAGGTTCTTGACTCATTTCCTCAAGATTGCGTTCGATCAACGCTCTTGTGCCATGTTGGCAAAATCTGTCGTTCATTAACTTGGTGCGAGCAACAAATTTGTTGCAGGTTGTCTGCGGTACACTTGTGCCTCTCGCTCGCCGGGCCGCGTTGTGCTTATAGAATCTGATGGCTTTGCATTGAAAGTGCCCTAATCCTATCGCGATTTTTGTTTTATGCTACGAGACCAGAAACAGGTGCGACAGCAGGTGCAACACTAATTCCGATGGTGATGAAAGCGCAGATAACTGCTGCGAAAGCTGATACGATTTGTGTGCTTACATATTGTGTCATGATGAATTCCTTTTGAACGAGTCGGATGTTTCCGACCATGACAACAACGTTGCACAGGCTATGCCAAATATGCATTAATTAATATTTACAATAACTTAAAATGCGATTGTAGCTACTGGTCTATTGAAAAATTTTAAAAGGTTGGGAAATATCACTGATATTTGGGACCGGTTGTATGGAAATCTAGTCCTCACCAGCACAGGCCATGGCCAATAAAATTTACTCGAGAGCAAGCAATGCAAACGTAGCCAACCAGTGTTCGCCCATATAATCACCAGTCACGTGAGGTAAGCTTGCGTTGAGATGTTGAATGGAAGCTTGTTCTGCGATTGATGAAACGGGGTGCTCTGGACCAAGCACCCTTGCAATTGACCGCCAACACCAGGCGCGGCTCAAATTGAGACCATCAAGGTGCGCGATCTTGCCATCGCTCCGGTCCGACACCATAGCGGGACTAAAAAGGCTAGCCGGATGGCCAATTGCAGCACGAGGTAGAAAGGCGTCAAACCAAAAGGTGAACTCTGCTTTGGGCAACACACGGCTCATAAGAAGTGCTTCCGTCAAAGCCGATGACAGAAATTCGTCGCCACCGGGTTCCCATGCCTGACAATCCTGATCTTGGGAAAACCAACCCTGTGCTTTGGTAGCAATGAGCGCGGTTAGCTTGGCGTCACGCTTGTCAGCCCATTCCCCGGCCAGCACCAGCGCAAACGATATGTTAAAATGCGTGCCGACTCGCAACGGGTAAGTCAGCTTGGGCAGGAAGTCATGGAAACGCCTTGCGAAATCCAGCGCCAGGGGTTCCAGCGCGTACGCCCACGGGCGATCATGCTGCTCGAGTTCCTTGTGTAATGCCAGCAGCCAGGCCCAGCCATATGGGCGTTCGAAGCCCGCCGACATGGGACGGTCAAGAAAGGCGCGTTCGACAGTAACCTTTTCGGGCACCAGCATCTCGTCCGCACGAGCATAGATGTCCGAATTCTCGGCCATTTCGGGAAAAAGCCGCGCCAACCGCATGACTTGCCACCAGCCATGCACGCAGCTGTGCCAGTCAAAACTGCCATGAAAAATCGGATGGAAGTCGGCAGGCGCGCGCGCATCTTGGGGACCATTCAGCACAAGATCCATTTTGTATGGATAGGGCCGGCCCAAATGGCCAAGCGTGGTCCGCGCAAAATGCGATGCGATGGCCGGTGTCAGTCCGGTCATCGAAATGCCAGGAAATAGATCAGCGCGATATTGACTATAAGCAACGGCACCGCGGTCGCGACTTGAGTTTTGACGACGGCATTTTCGTCCTTCAACTCCAGCAAAGCAGCTGGGACCAAATTGAAGTTTGCCGCCATTGGCGTCATTAAAGTTCCGCAAAAACCGGCAAGCATGCCAATTGCGCAAATGATCGCGGGGTCGCCATGATATTGCTTGATAAGCAGTGGCATCCCAATTGCCGCGATCATCACTGGAAAGGCAGCAAAGGCATTGCCCATGATCATCGTGAACAATGCCATGCCTAGTCCATACGCAATGACCGCGCCAAACAAGCTCCCCTCCGGAATAGCTTGCTGGACAACGCCCCCGACGACATCGCCAACACCCGCGAATGCGAACACAGCGCCAAGGCTTGCTAGCATCTGAGGGAGGATCGCCGCCCAACCGACCGAATCCATCAAACGCCGCCCTTGTGACAGAGGCAACGAGGGTGCTGCACGCAGCCACACGTAACCTACGCCAAGTGCCAGCAGGACCCCCAAAGCCAATGAGATCAAGGTGACTTGTTTTACGTCGAACACTGCCGGGAATTCCTTGAAAAGCAGAGTTCCGGCGAGCGCCGTAGCAGGAATGATCAACGCTACAGCGAACAAGCCAGTGCCGTAACGAGCGGCGCGTTGCTTTTTGGTTGCGTCAGAAATTTCATTACCTTTGGTTTTACCGAGTCCACCAAATCCGGCGATCGCGACTAAGGCAAGCACGAGCATGCCATTGCCAAAATCACCCAGCCAATCGCCAGCCCACATGCTAGCTGACATCAGGCCCCAGAATGCAGCATTGCCAAAACGACGCGAGTTGCTTTTGTCGGCGAGGTTGAAGAGCGCAAATGCGGCAAAAGCTGCGCCCGCCAGAATATATACCCATGTCAAAGTGATCATGCCGCTTCTCCACCGCTGGCGGTCACAGCGGATTTGACGGAAAGTCGGCGATCCAGGCGCCACAGCCGGAAGCCGTGGATCAGAAAAGCGGCAATGGCGGTCGGAATCGCCCAGACGGAAAGCTGGAAAGGTTCTAATATTATGCCATATTGTTCGAGCAATCCTTTCATCAGCAGGATTGAACCAATCGCAAGAAATATGTCCTCGCCAAAAAACAGACCCACATTGTCGGTAGCGGCAGAATAGGCCTTAACTTCCTCTCGCTGATCGTCGGTCAGTGACCCCGCCTGCGTTTCAGCAGCAGCTTCCGCCATCGGGGCAACGAGCGGCCGCACGGTTTGCGGATGGCCTGCAATCGACGTGAGCCCCAAGGCAGCAGTGAGCTGACGCAGCAACAGATAGCCAGTGAGCAAGCGCCCGGTGGTGGCGCCTTTCAGGCGGGTGATCAGTTCACGTGCGCGTTCCTGTAGGCCAAAAGCCTCGAGCATCCCAATGACGGGCAACACAATCCAGACAATAGAAACATAACGCGCATCGTTGAACGCCTTACCAAAGGTGGAGATGATCGCGTGGGCATCGAAGCCCGCGGCGATACCGGTGACGGCAGCCGAGGCAATGATCACCAGCAACGGATTGAACCGCAGCATGAAGCCAATAACGATGACTGCAATCCCCAGCAAAACCCACATCAGCTACTAACCCCTGTTACTCAAGCTATGCCGTATCCCCCGCCGCCGGGTGTTTCGATCACAAACACATCGCCGGGTTCCATTTCCACAGTAGCCGTCCCACCCAATATTTCGACGCTTCCGTCCGCACGTTCGACCCGGTTGATGCCGAGCATTCCATCCCCGCCGCCGGCCAAACCAAAAGGAGGCACCTTGCGCCTATTGGATAATATTCCGGCCGTCATCGGTTCAAGAAAGCGCAGACGTCGCACCGCACCGTCGCCACCTATGTGCAGGCCTTCACCACCCGAACCTTTCCGCAAGGAAAATTCTTCAAGTAATACCGGAAAACGCGTCTCCAATATTTCAGGATCGGTAAGACGGCTATTAGTCATGTGAGTCTGCACCACCGACACGCCATCGAATTCCGGCCCAGCGCCAGATCCTCCGGCGATGGTTTCATAATATTGATGCCGGTCATTGCCGAATGTGAAGTTATTCATCGTCCCCTGTGCACCCGACATAACGCCGAGTGCGCCAAACAGCGCATCAGTGATTACCTGACTTGTTTCAACGTTACCCGCAACGACCGCCGCCGGATAACGTGGATTTACCAGCGTACCTTTGGGCGCAATGATGGTAATCGGCTTTAAACATCCTTCATTCATCGGAATATTTTCGTCGATCAAAGTACGTAGGACATAAAGCACAGCGGCACGTACTACCGAAACGGGCGCGTTAAAATTGCCGGATAGTTGCGCCGCGGTTCCGGTGAAATCTACCGTCGCCGTGCGTGCTTCGCGATCGACCGTAATGCTAACCTCCACTACCGCATCATTATCCATCGCATAGCGAAAGCGCCCCTCGCGCAGGTGCAAGATCAACCTGCGCACGGCTTCTTCGGCATAATCCTGCACATGGCTCATATAAGCCACCACGACAGGTCCGCCATATTCGTTGCTGATGCGGACCAATTCCGATGCACCCTTTGCGCAAGCCGCAATTTGCGCCTTCATATCTGCAATATTCTGGTCGACATTGCGCGATGGCCATTTGCCCGAACCCAACAAATTGCGGACTGCCACGTCGAGGAAACGGCCATTTTCGACAATCAGCATATTGTCGATGAGCACGCCTTCCTCCTCCACTGATCGGCTATTCGGCGGCATCGACCCTGGGGTAATCCCGCCAATATCCGCATGATGTCCGCGCGCTGCCACAAAATAGGTCGGCAAAGGATGACTTTGGTCGATAAACACAGGCATTATGACCGTAATGTCAGGCAAGTGCGTGCCGCCATCATAAGGTGCATTGAGCGCATAGACGTCGCCAGAGCAAATACCGCGCCCGTCAATGCCTTCCCCGCGACGCTTCAATATCGTCCTGACGCTCTCACCCATCGATCCTAGGTGCACTGGCATATGGGGCGCGTTGGCGACCAAATTGCCCTGAGCATCAAAAAGTGCGCACGAAAAATCAAGCCTCTCGCGAATATTTACCGATGACGCGCTGTGCTGGAGCGCGGCGCCCATCTCCTCCGCGATCGCCATGAACAGTCCACCCATAATCTCGAGACGAACCGGATCAACTTCTGTACATGTGATCCCGACTGTCGCCCTTGGCGTGCTTCGGGCCAACATCAGATTACCGATATCATCCACTTCAACTTTCCAGCCTTTTTCGACTACTGTGGTCGAAACGGAATCAATTATGATCGCGGGACCTTCCGCCGAAAATCCGGGTGCTAGCTCCCTCCGATCGTAAAGTGGTGTATCTCGGCGCGCGCCTGCCATATAGCAAGAGGAGTGGTTGAGCGGTGAGCCTGAACGGGCCGGCAAGGAGGAGTGGAGATTGGCTTCGACCTGACTGCGATGTACCGCCTCCACCCGTATCATTTCTATAATTAATGGCGTGTCACTTACAAACCCGAACTGGCGAATGTGCAGCTTTTCAAATGCGGCACGCATATCGGCCATATCGCCATAAGCTACCTCAATAGTGCTATCGGTCCCAGAATAGCGGATAAGAACGGCCTTCTCAGTTGTGACATCACCGTCAACACCCTGCCAGCGCAAATCTGCTTCCGCTTCGGCGGCGAGCAGTTGAACCACAGCATCCAATACTTCGGAGTCCATCGCACCACCGTAGGTCCGTTCGCGTAGTACCCGGCGGTCGGCAAGGCCCATGCCATATGCCGACAAAACTCCTGCCAATGGATGGATCATGACTTGGTCCATGCCCAGTGCGTCAGCAACAAGACACGCATGCTGCCCCCCCGCGCCACCAAAACAGGTCAGCGTATAGCGTGTCACATCGTGGCCGCGCTCCACCGAGATTTTTTTGATCGCGTTTGCCATATTAGCAACAGCGATCGCGATAAAGCCCTCAGCTATTTCTTCAGTGCAAAGTCGCCGTCCAGTAGCGGTCGCGAGCTCGGTAACGAGCGCCTCCAACTTTTCGCGGACAATGTCCGTGTCGAGCGGCTGTTTGCCATCCGGTCCAAATATTTGGGGAAAATGATCCGGGACGATTTTGCCAAGCAGGACGTTGCAATCCGTTACCGTCAATGGCCCACCACGGCGATAACAAGCGGGGCCTGGCACCGCGCCTGCAGAGTGCGGCCCAACCTGAAAGCGCGAGCCGTCAAAAGAGCAAATTGATCCTCCACCCGCAGCGACGGTATGAATACGCATCATGGGTGCCCTTATCCGCACGCCAGCGACCATCGTCTCGCTCTCGCGCTCATAATGCCCGGCATAATGCGAAACATCGGTTGATGTGCCGCCCATATCAAAGCCGATGACGTTTTCGATCCCAGCTTGCGTCGCAGTCTTTGACATGCCGACAATGCCGCCCGCCGGACCAGACAATATCGCATCTTTGCCGCGAAAACTGTTGCTGCTTGTAAGCCCCCCATTGGATTGCATGAACAGTGCCGAAATGTTGCTTCCCGCGTCATCCTCCAGTTGCTGGACATATTGCCGCAGCACTGGTGACAAATAGGCGTCGACCAAAGTCGTGTCACCACGTCCAACAAGCTTGATGAGTGGTGCGACCAGATGACTTACGGAGATTTGCGAAAAACCGATCTCACGCGCAATGGATGCCAGCTTTTGCTCATGCGCCGAATAGCGAAAACCATGCATCAAAACGATTGCAACCGAACGAAGGCCTTCATCATAGGCAGCCTGCAACCCTGTTCGTGCGGTATCTTCATGCAAAGGCTTCAACACAATGCCATTGGCGCCGATCCGTTCGTCAATCTCGACAACTTTGCTATACAATGGCTCGGGCAATTCTATCTGGCGGACAAATAGTTTGGGCCGTTCCTGATAACCGATGCGCAGAGCGTCTCCAAACCCTCGGGTAATAGCAAGACAAGTTTGTTCGCCCTTATGCTCCAGCAAAGCATTCGTCGCGACCGTTGTGCCAATGCGCAGTTCGAGCTGCGGTAACCGCCCAGATGGGATGCCGGTGATTTGCCGGATTGCTGCAATCGCAGCATCCTTATAATGCTCTGGATTTTCGGACAGTAGTTTGACGGTTTCAAGTGAGCCGTCAGGCGAACACGCGATTACGTCCGTAAATGTGCCGCCCCTATCAACCCAGAATTGCCAGCCTTTTGCATTCATAATCGGCAACTAACGCTTGGTACAAGATAGCGCCAATTAAAACTTTTGAGGCGGCTATTTAGTCATGACTACTGTGATACCATGTATTGCTCTGAGCAAAAACCGGCTCTCGCGCAGAGCGCGGTGGCCTCGGAACTTTTGCCGCATATGGCGACTAACGCATTATGGCTCAAAAGTTGAAAGTCGTTTACGCTGATTAGAAGATGCTGCCTTTCGTCACTCCCAGCGAAATACAAACTGTCCGCTTACGGCCGATTTTCGGTCGAACAAGAGTAGATTCTGAACGACTGGCTTCTAGCGAACAACAACAACCACATGATCCAGCAATATCGGGGAAATTCTAGCTTTTGTCGAGCCATACGGTCATCAATGATCAAGAAAATGGTGCCCGGAAGAGGACTCGAACCTCCACGCCGTTACCAGCGCCAGCACCTGAAGCTGGTGCGTCTACCAATTCCGCCATCCGGGCACGAGACATGCTGCAAATGGCATCATGTCAGGTAGGGGCGTTCCTTTAAGCGATTAGGTCTTATTGTCAATGTCTGTACACCAGCGGCGTGGCAATAAATCCGCGCGCGATATCCGGTTAAGGGCACAACAGCTATTTAAACGCATGTCGGCCTTGAAAGCTTTCTGACGGTGGTGCAAAGCGCCCGCAGGTTTATGCTGCATGACGGAGCTTTTATGCAAGGCAAGTTGGTAACGATTTTTGGTGGCAGTGGCTTTCTTGGTCGATATGTTGCGCAGGCACTGCTCAGCCAAGGCGTGCGTATACGCGTAGCTTGTCGAAATGCCGGCAGCGCCAATTATATCAAGCCGCTTGGCAATCTAGGGCAAGTGCAGCTGATGGAAGCGGATATCCGCAAGCCAGCGAGCATAAAGCGCGCGTTGCAGGACGCTGATGCGGTCGTTAATCTCGTCGGCAGCTTTTCGAACATGCATGCCAACCAGAATATTGGCGCTGGCTATGTTGCCAAGGCTTCGGCCGACGCTGGTGTCCAGTCGCTAGTCCATATGTCGGCGATTGGTGCCGATGCCAACAGCGACGCGGAATATGGCCAAAGCAAAGCTGGCGGAGAAGCTGCGGTGCACGCGGCGTTCCCTTCCGCAGTTATCTTGCGGCCATCAGTGGTTTTTGGCCGCGAAGACAAGTTTATCAATCGCTTCGCTGGCCTGATACGCATGCTGCCGGTGGTCCCCGTCATTGGCGCATCGACTCGCTTTCAGCCCGTTTTTGTAGGGGACGTCGCCAAGGCGGTTGCCGCCGCGCTAATGCAACCCAATGGAGGCATATTGGAACTTGGCGGGCCGGACATTTACTCGATGATGGAACTGAACCGTTGGATCGCCAAATCCATCGGCCGCGAACCATTGTTTGTTGAAGTGCCAGACATCGCAGCCAAATTGCTGGCCACGGGGACAGGATGGTTGCCAGGTGCGCCCATCACCGAAGACCAGTACAAAATGCTTGGCCGCGACAATGTCGTCACAGGGACGGACGGGCTGGCAGCTTATGGAATTGTGCCAACCCCGCTTGAAGTCGTCGCGGAAGACTGGCTCAATATCTATCGCAAGCATGGCCGCTTTGGCATGAGCCCCAAATCATCTGAACAGCCGGGCAGTGGCCAATGAGCGATACGATGATCGCCCTGCTTCTCGGGATCATCGAAGGGCTGACCGAATTTTTGCCCGTATCGTCCACCGGGCATCTCATATTGGCAGGCGAGTTGATCGGATTTACGGACAACAGTTCAGTTGCCTTTAAAATTGCTATCCAACTTGGCGCGATCCTCGCAGTCATCCTGGTCTATTGGCAGCGTTTCTGGGCCGTCGGCAAAGGACTGCTGAAGTTCGAACAGGGTCCGGTTGCGTTCACGCGCAATATTCTGCTTGGTTTTGCTCCGGCATTGGTGATTGGTGTGCTGGCTTACGACGCCATTCGCGCCGCGATGCAGACCCCGCAAATTGTCGCCATTGCCCTTTTGCTGGGCGGCATAGTGATCCTTGTACTTGAACGCATCATCAAAAATGTGCGCTTTCATTCGGTTGAGGAAATCCCGTTTGGTACCGCACTGGCGATCGGCCTTGTCCAATGCACCGCCATGGTGCCAGGCGTCAGTCGGTCGGGCGCGACAATCATGGGCGGGCTCATGATGGGCGTTGAACGCAAGACCGCCGCAGAATTCTCGTTTTTTCTGGCAGTCCCCACGATGATGGCGGCAACTGTCTACGCCTTGTGGAAAGACCGCGTACTTTTGAACGCTGACGATCTGGGGATGATTGCAATCGGTTTCGCGACAGCATTTGTCGTCGCGTTGCTCGTGGTCAAAGCTTTTGTGGCGATCGTCAGCAAATACGGATTTGCGCCATTTGCCTATTACCGAATCATCATTAGCGTGGCAGCATTGGTTTGGCTGACTCTGCGATAGGCTCCGTATCGGCCCTATTAATTTGAAACAATGTTGCGCAGCGTTATTTTAAAGTCTCAAATTGCATTATTTTAGTCAACATGACTGACCTATAATATCTATTTTAACGTGACAGCAAGGGTTTGGCGGGTTAACCGCAGCGCATATTCTAGGAGCGCGCAGTGGCAAAAGATCCCATGCTAAAATTCATTTCCAAGCCGCAGGCTTATCCGCACAAGCGTGAAGCGGAACTGCGTGCCGAGGATTTTGCAGAAATAGCGGACCGTTATGCCCCGGCGGCAGCGGCGGATCAGGCGTCGCGTTGCTCGCAATGCGGCGTGCCTTATTGCTCAGTCCACTGCCCGCTGCACAATCATATTCCCGACTGGTTGCGCCTGACCGCTGAAGGCCGGTTGCGCGAAGCGTACGAACTGTCCAACCTCACAAGTACGATGCCTGAAATCTGTGGACGTATCTGCCCGCAGGATCGTCTTTGCGAAGGCAATTGCGTCATCGAGTTTTCGGGCCATGACGCCGTCACCATTGGCTCGGTCGAAAAATATATCACCGATACAGCATGGGAACAGGGCTGGGTCGAACCGGTTGAGGTCGGCGCCCCGCGCGGGCAATCGGTGGGCATCATCGGTGCTGGACCAGGCGGCCTGACGACGGCAGAATATTTGCGCGTCGCTGGCTATGAAGTGCATGTCTATGACCGCTATGACCGCATGGGTGGCCTGCTGACCTATGGCATTCCCGGCTTCAAGCTGGAAAAGGATGTGGTCATGCGCCGCGTCAAAAGGCTTGAGGATGCGGGCATCCACTTTCACGCGAATTTCGAGGTTGGCCGCGATGCGTCGCTTGACGATCTGCGCTCCAAGCATGATGCGGTGCTGATCGCCACGGGGGTCTATAAAGCGCGCGCCATAACCACGCCCGGCGTCGGGCTTGAGAGCATCATTCCCGCGCTCGATTTTCTCACCGCGTCCAACCGCAAGGGTTTTGGGGACCATGTGCCAGCCTTCGACAGCGGCGCGCTCAATGCGCATGGCAAGGATGTCGTGGTCATTGGTGGTGGCGATACCGCGATGGATTGCGTGCGCACGGCCATTCGCCAGGGCGCCAAGTCGGTAAAATGCCTCTACCGCCGCGACCGCGAGAATATGCCGGGTTCGCAGCGCGAAGTAACCAATGCCGAGGAAGAGGGCGTCGAGTTTGTCTGGCTTTCAAGCCCGAAGGCTTTTGACGGTGACGGCAGGGTTGCGCGCGTCCATGTCGCGAAGATGCGGCTTGCAGCGCCTGATGCCTCAGGCCGCCGCACACCCGAAAGCGACCCTGAAGGCGATTTCACGATCAATGCCGATCTGGTCATCACCGCGCTTGGTTTCGAAGCGGAGGACTTGCCCGTACTGTTCAATGCGCCTGACCTTAATGTGACCCGCTGGGGTACATTGCGGGTAGACCACAATACCCAAATGACCAATC
Organism: Sphingomonadales bacterium; assembly: GCA_031371575.1. Lineage (GTDB taxonomy): Bacteria > Pseudomonadota > Alphaproteobacteria > Sphingomonadales > Sphingomonadaceae > Sphingorhabdus_B. Next base: position 1,423 of record JANMJX010000253.1, on the reverse strand, counting down.
TCGACGGAGTGTTTGCCATTGGCGACATCGTCCGCGGGGCAAGCCTGGTCGTCTGGGCCATTCGCGACGGGCGTGATGTCACGGAGCATATGCACAATTATCTGAAATCGAAGGCCGGTCGTGAGAGGATTGCAGCATGAAAATATCTTCAGTCGTCCGGCATAGTTTTTTGGCACTCCTGTGCATGGGCGTCGCGACAGGACCCCTCGCCGCGCAAGTCGCAGCACCGGCCACGCCGATCGAAGATGCGCGTGCGATCATCATTGCCAATAACATGGAAAAAACACTCGATTACATGTTCACGCAATTGGTGCCCATCATGGAATCTGGTTTCCTTGGACAGATTAGCCAGGTTGACGGCGGTACGGAGCTTATCAAATTGATAGATGCCAAATATCCAGGAGGCCAGGCCGCCTTTGGGAAGCGCTTCGGCGAGCTTGTCATGGTAAATTTCAAGGCGGCATACCCGGCCATGCTGGATCAGGCCGCGCAGCAATTTGTTACAGAAATGAGCCCAGCCGACCTTGCGGCTATTCGTGTCTTCATGGAATCGAGCGCAGGACAGGCGATGGCGAAGGCACAACCGGTAATGCAGCAAAAGCTCAGTCTTTCTGGTCAGGACATTGGCCGCAAGGCAGGTGAAAAGGCCGCAGGCGACCTGATGACCGAGGCCGCAAAATATTTTGGAAACGGTAAATGACCATTTTTTTCCCCACCGCCGAACATGAACGCCTTGCCCGTGAGGGCATGTATTATCCCGAGTCAGAAGGTGATGCCTGTGGCGTTGGCCTGATTGCGGCAACCGACGGCAAACCGTCACGCCGCGTTGTGGCGGCGGGCATTGAGGCGCTGAAGGCGGTCTGGCACCGCGGTGCAGTGGACGCCGACGGCAAGACTGGCGATGGCGCCGGGCTGCATATCGATTTGCCCGTCCGCTTCTTTGACGACGCAATCTCGGACAGCGGTCACCGGCCAATGCCCAACCGGCTTGCGGTCGGCATGGTGTTCCTGCCGCGCACCGACCTGAGCGCGCAGGAAAACTGTCGGACGATTGTCGAGGCCGAGATCATCGATGCTGGCTACACCATCTACGGATGGCGGCAGGTGCCCGTCGATGTGTCGGTGATCGGCACAAAGGCACAGGCAACACGGCCCGAGATCGAACAGATCATGATTGCGGGTCCGATGCCCGACGAGGTCGACGCGACTGAGTTCGAAAAGAATCTCTATCTGGTCCGCCGCCGGATCGAGAAGAAGATCATCGCTGCGCAAATCCGCGATTTTTATATCTGCAGCCTGTCCTGCCGGTCGATTGTCTATAAGGGGCTGTTTCTCGCGGAAAGCCTCTCGGTCTTTTATCCTGACCTTCAGGACGACCGTTTTGAAAGCCGTGTCGCGATTTTCCACCAGCGTTATTCCACCA
>JANMJX010000041.1:0-34797 GCA_031371575.1 Sphingomonadales bacterium | reverse complement strand
GCGGGTCGCAATCTGGACAGCGCTGCCTCACTTTGAAGGTTGATACGACAACAGAAACCGGTCAACCGCGGCTGCCAGCGATGTCGGCTTAACCGAAGCCGCCGCTGTGTCTGGATCGGAGAACCTCCATTCGACGTCAGCAAAGCCCTTGATGATACCATATAGATGTGCCGCAGCTTCCTGCGGGTCGGCTTTGGCCAGTCGCCCCCGCTCCATCTCATCCGATATCATTTCGGTCAGCATCGACTTCATGCGGCGCGGTCCAGCGTTGAGGAACAATTCGCCCATTTCGGGATGGCGCTCAACTTCTGCGGCCATACGGCGATCAAAGCGGATAATGTCAGGACTGCTTAAAAATTCCATCATCGACTGGGCAAAATGCAGCAACTCTGCGCGCAATGAAGTTTCCGTATTTGAAATGTCGGGAAGCTGGCCGCGCATCACATTGCATTCACTGCCAACCATAGCCGAGAACAGATTTTCCTTGCTCTGGAAGTGGTTGTATATTGTGACCTTCGACACATTGGCGGTCGCGGCGATACGCTCGATCGACGCGGCCGCATAGCCGTGCTCGAAAAACTCGGCACGGGCGCCATTCAGGATTGCGTCTTGTTTCGCCTGATCGACGGGCCGGTGGGCTAGCCTTTTTCCCGTATCCATTTACGCTCCAAACCTGTTAATGAACGCTATCGTTCAATTAAACGCTTGCGTACATTATCTAGTCACGCCAACATGAACGCAAGTCGAATCAGATGGCAACTCAAAGGGCAGCGCTTACGTGAACTGGGTGGCAATCCGAATGCTGACTGGCGACAGGGTCAAGTTTATTGGCCTGGTGTTCGGCGTCGCGTTTTCAACGCTGCTGATAACCCAGCAGCTGACGATTTTCGTCAACCTGTTGATGCGTGGCGGGGTTGCGGTGCAAGAGGTATCGACAGCCAATGTTTGGGTGATGGATCCTGCCACGCGGACCTCGGACGTTATCTATCCCATGCCGATTACAGCGCTCGACCGGGTAAGAAGTGTTCCTGGCGTTGCCTATGCCTCGCCATTGTTGCGCAGCAACGCATCGATCCGGACGCCCGAAGGCGACCTTGAGGGCGTCACCGTCATCGGCGTCGATGACAGCTCTCTGGTCGGGATACCACGACATATGACGCAGGGCGACCCATTATCACTGATGGATCCCGACGCGGTGTTCATTGACGATGTCGGATCACGCAAGTTGTTTACGCCGGACGAGACAGTCGTCGGCGCGGAGCTCGAACTCAACGACCAGCGCGCGGTTATCAAAGGTATTGTTGACAGCACCCCGACCTTCACCTCTCAGGTCACTTTATACACCCGCTATTCAAACGCCCTGAATTTCGTGCCCGGGCTGCGCAACCGGCTGTCCTTCGTGCTCGTGCGCAGTGACGAAAATCTGACAGCGGAAAACCTGGCGCGTCGTATCACCGAGCGGACCGGGCTGAAAGCACGGACGACAGAGGAATTTACCCGCGACGGTATCGACTTCATCATTGAAAATACCGGCATTCCTATCAATTTCGGTATCACGGTGGTGCTCGGCGTCATTGTGGGCGTCGCGATTGTCGGCCTGACCTTTAGCTTGTTCATCCGCGACAATATCAAGCAGTTCGGGGCGCTCAAAGCGATTGGTGTGACCAACCGAAAGATCATGGTCATGGTCGCCTCGCAATCGGGTCTGGTGGCGTTGATTGGTTACGGTCTGGGACTGGCCATGGCGGTTGGCTTTATCGGCGGCGGTGCGGCAGGCAGCGACGCGTTCAAGGGCTTTTACATGCCGTTCCAGATACCCTTGATTACGGCAGCCCTGGTGTTGGTAATCATCGCGCTGACCGGTTTCATCGCCATTCGCTCTGTGCTGAAAACCGACCCGGCTTCGGTGTTCAGATGAGCAAATTTGCGATCTCTGTTCGCGGCGTGGCGAAGGATTTTCCGGTAGGCGACGACCAGATACGCGTGCTGCACGACATCAATGTCGACGTGAATGCAGGTGAGCTGACCTATCTGGTCGGCGAGTCCGGTTCTGGCAAGACAACGCTGATCTCGATTATTGCCGGGATATTATATCCAACCGAGGGCCGCGTGCAGGTGTTCGATACCGAGATATACGATCTGTCGGACAATGATCTTGTCCGGTTCCGGCTTGCCAATATCGGCTTTATTTTTCAGCAGTATAATTTGCTGCCAACGCTGACAGCAGCCGAAAACGCTGCCATCCCATTGATCGCCGATGGTATGAAGCGCGTGGAAGCGGTCGAACGCGGACGGGCACTGCTCGAAAAGCTCAATATCGCCAATCAGGCGGATAAATATCCGCGCCAATTATCCGGCGGGCAGCAGCAGCGCGTGGCGATTGCCCGCGCGCTGGTGCACGAGCCACGCCTGATTGTTTGCGATGAACCAACCGCTGCGCTCGATGCCAAATCGGGGCGGCGGGTGATGGACTTGCTTCGCGAGGTTGCATTGGCTGCAGATCGCGCGGTTATTATCGTCACCCACGACAACCGGATTTTCGATCTCGCCGACCGCATCCTCGCGATGGAGGACGGGCGCATCACCCATGACGGCCGCGACAAGGCCATACTCATGCAACAGGAAACCCAATGAAACGCCCCAGCTTCTCCCGCGTCATCCTGCCCATCATTGCCGTGATCGGTATCATTGGATCGGTCATCTATCTGTTTAGTTCGCAGCCCGATACCGCGATGACCAATCCAAAGGAAACCCCGGCACGTACGCCTGCGTCGCAGGCTAAGACTGGCAGCATCGTAGGCACAGGCGTGGTTGAACCGTCGAGCGAAGTTGTGGACATTGCGGCGCATGTGCCGGGTATTGTGGCGAAAGTATTTGTGTTGCCCGGAGACCAAGTTTCGGCTGGCCAGCCATTGCTCGAAATCGATAGCCGCGACGTGCGCGCTTCAATTAACGAAGCAGCGGCGCGCGCGGCCACGGCGCGACAGAGCATCGCGGCAGCACAAACGTCGCTACGGGTCGCACAAAACCAATACGCGCTATATACGGGCGTAGAAGATGCACGCGCGGTGTCACGCCAAGAAGTCATCACCCGACGCGACGCGGTCGCCGATGCGCGCGCGCAGCTTGGTGTAGCACAAGCGCAGGCGCGGCAAGCCGATGCACAGGTTGCCCAGGCGCGGGTCGAACTTGATCGGCATGTTATCCGCGCGCCTGCTGCAATGGAAGTGCTGCAGGTCGATACGCGTGCGGGCGAATATGCAGGGACCCAGGGCACAGCGTCTGTGCTGATGAAACTCGGCGCAACGCAGCCCTTGCACGTGCGCCTCGATATCGATGAAAACCAGATCGAAAAGCTCGTCATCGGCCAGCCAGCGGTGATCAGCGCGCGGGGCGATGCCAAGCGGCAAGTAAAAGCGACCTTCGTCCGTGCAGAGCCATTAATCGTTCCGAAGCGCTCGCTGACCAATAGCTCGACCGAGCGCGTGGATGTGCGCGTCCTGCAGTTGATCTTTGCACTACCGACCGAAGGACGCACCTTCTTTGTAGGTCAGCAGGTTGACGGCTTCGTGCCCGCCAAGGCCAAGCAATGAGGCGCGGGCTTGCTTTCGTTGCGGTCACGTTACTGTCGGGCTGTGCTGCGGTCGGCGAAGGCCCATCGGCAAGCAGCGTCCGGATTCCGGCAGCGTTTGTTTACGCGGAGCCATCCGACTCGCGCGATGTGCTCGCTTCATTGCTGCCAAACGAAGACCCAGCATTCCGGATGCTGGTAGCAGCAGTTGATGCCGATGCGCCCGATCTGCAAATTGCGCTCGCGCGGGTTGCCGCGGCCCGGGCGGCCCTGCGTGCCGCAGGTTCCGCACGCGCACCTGATGTACAGGCAGAGGGCAGCGCTGGCTATTCACGGGGCAGCGAGAACACCATAACCAACCTGCCGCCCGGCACGCCGATGGACATATCCAACGCCAGTTACGCGCTTGGGATCAATGCAAGTTGGGACCTCGATTTGTTCGGTCGGTTGCGCTCTTCGCAGCGCGCTGCCGCGCTTCGTGTTGATGCTGCCGATACCGATGCCCGCGCAGTCAGGTTAACTTTGGTTGCTGACATTGCGCGCGCGGTAGTGGACTATCGCACCGCTCAGGCAAAGTTGCAGATTACGGATGATGATCTTTCCGATGCTGCTGCGCTCGTCAAATTGACGCGCACGCGCACACGCGCCGGGATTGCCCCAGGGCTCGATCTGGTGCGCGCGCAAAGCCTTGAGGCAGCGGCTCGGTCGCAACGCGGTCCGGCGCAAGCGGAACTTGCAGCGGCGCTCGGCCGACTGGTGACGCTTACGGCGCGCGACGGCGCGTCAGTGGGTGCCGCATTTGCCAGCGCAGTGGAAAGCCGCCCGGCGGTTTTGCCATCGGTGGGGCTGCCGTCCGTATTGTTGCGGCAGCGGCCTGATATCGTCGCGGCCGAATACCGCCTGGGGGCGGCCAATGCCGAAATCGCGGCTGCGGCGGCTGCGCGATTCCCGCAGATCAGCATCAACGCAGCATTGGGACTTGCCGCCTTGGCATTGGGTGATGTGTTCAACGCGGATTCGTTGACGGCATCGCTGGGCGGGTCGCTCGCCGGACCGCTGCTTGATTTCGGACGGGTTGCGGCGCAAATCGATGCGCGTCAGGCCGACGCAAAAGAGGCATTCGCGCTCTATCGCCGCGCGGTATTTACCGGCATTGGCGACGCTGAAACTGCTCTCGGTACATTGCAGGCGAACCGCAACCGGCTAGCTGCGCTAGAGGTGCAAATTGCTATTGAACAGGATTCGGTCAAGCTTTCAGCTACGCGCTACCGCATGGGGCTGAGCGATTTTCTCGGCGTTATCGATGCACAGCGGCAGCTGAATGCCGCGCGGCAGGCTTTGGCCGAGGCAAAGGGCAATGCGGCACGCGCAGAGATTGGTGTTTATCGCAGTTTCGGCGGGTAGTATGTCGAGCAGCTTTCACATTGGACGTCCATTGCCGCTAACTTTTCAGACATTCCCAGGCGAAATTCACGCGCCGAAAACCAGCCGTATGTTCTGGTTGGCCAAACTCCACCGATCGGCTTCTTGCGGCCATGCCGAATTCAGGTCGAATGTTGACAACGAAAGGGACGAAGACAGGCAGGACTGGGCCAAATTGGGGCAAAAATGGCATTGCGTGCCATAGCCTAAGAAACCGACAATCGAATTTTGGAAGAAGTCGACACAGCGCATTCTAGCCAGAGGCATGGTTTGATGCCAAAAGACGAACTGAGACGGCCTTGCGCTATTATGCGCTCTTGCCCGATAGAACGGAAAGAACCGCTTTGGCCTCACATCTTGAATTGCGCGCGATCACCAAGTCTGTTCCGGGCGGTCGTGTTTTGTTTCGCGACCTATCGCTAAGCGTCGCGCCGGGCGAACTTGTCGCGATTGTAGGCGAGTCGGGGTCGGGCAAGTCGACATTGCTCAACATCGCGGCGGGACTTGATATCTATGATAAAGGTAAGATCCTGATTGGCGGCGAAGACTTGGCATTGTTGGATGATCGCGGGCTCACCGATTTGCGCCGCCGCCGGATCGGTTTTGTGTTTCAGGCGTTTCATATTCTCCCTTATCTTACGTTGCGCCGAAACGTAGCTTTGCCGCTCGCCCTAGCGGCCGGTGATAGGCGCGAGATCGCAAAGCGCGCCGATGCAATGCTTGATTTGGTTGGGCTTGGCAGCCGGGGCGATGATTATGCGCGCGATCTTTCTGGCGGCGAATTACAGCGTATCGCCATTGCGCGCGCTCTGATCCATAAGCCTGCGTTGATCTTGGCCGACGAGCCAACGGGCAATCTTGATACCGAAACCGCCGCGCGCATTTTACAATTATTTGCTGACTCAGCACGAAATTCCGGATCAGCAGGATTGCTCGTCACCCATTCAGCGGCCGCAGCAGCCATTGCCGACCGAACGCTCGTTTTAACTTCTACCGGGCTGGCTCCCGCTGATGGCTAGCAACCCTACCAAAGCGCTGCGTTGGTTGATCGTGGGCGAATGGGGTCAGCATCCCGGAAGGATCGTGATCGCCGTGGTCGCCATTGCCGTGGGCGTGGCGCTTGGCTTTGCTGTGCATTTGATCAACGGATCGGCGCTGACTGCATTTGACCAAGCGGTGAACACCGTGAACGGTGCCGCCGACCTTAAGATCGAGGCGGCCAGCGGGCCTGGCTTTGATGAGGCGCTTTATACGCGGATTGCAGGTGTTGAAGGCGTCGATGATGCCAGCCCTGTTGTTGTGCTCAATGCGGTCGCTGCGCGCGGCGAACCCTTCACTTTGCTAGGGCTGGATATTATTCGTGCTGCGGTGGTGACGCCCAGCCTGATTGGAGCGCCTGCGCGCGGGCCGGGTAGTAACGGCGATGAATTGTTTGCCAGTGATGCTCTGTTCCTGTCTCAAGCCGCGCTGATCACTGGAAAACTACGCGTTGGTGACAGTGTTTTGATCAATGCCAATGGCCGGGCGCGGCAGATGGTCGTGCGCGGTCTCCTGCCCGGAATCCCCGATGGACGGCGTGTCGGGATGATCGACATTGCTGCTGCGCAGTGGCATTTTGGACGGCTTGGGAAGATTGACCGGATCGACCTAAAACTGACACCCGACGCACAAGTAAGCGACGTACGTGCACGCCTGATGCCATTAATTCCGACCGGTGTGGTTGTCAGCGACGAGAACAACGACGCGCAACAGAGCGACTCGCTCTCACGCGCTTACCGCGTCAATCTAACAATGCTCGCGCTGGTTGCGCTATTTACGGGCACATTCCTGGTTTATTCGACACAATCGCTTTCGGTCACCCGACGATTGCAAAGTTTTGCGCTTCTCCGCACGCTTGGCCTGCAACGCGGCGGGATTGTTGCACTTGTGACGACCGAAGGCGCTCTTGCCGGGCTAATAGGGGCAGCATTTGGTCTGCTCCTTGGTTATGGTCTTGCGGCGGGAGCGCTCAACATTCTTGGCGGTGATCTTGGAAGCGGAATCTTCGGCGACACGCCGCCCGCGTTGATCTTTGCGCCATTTGCAGGCCTGGGATTTTTCGGGCTGGGTGTTGCCGCGGCAGTTGGTGGCAGCCTTATCCCCGCATTGCAAGGCGCCCGCGCCGCACCCGCTGTAGCCCTCAAAAATGCGGGTGATAGCGTTGATCCGCGTGATCCGCTCGCTGGGTGGTTGCCGCTCTCACTTCTGGCTGCGGGGGTTGGCACGGCGTTCCTGCCCGCGGTTGGACGACTGCCTCTGTTCGGTTACCTCTCGGTAGCGCTGCTGCTAGCTGCCGGCATAACGGCGATGCCGTGGCTTGCGCGCACGCTCCTTGCGCCGTTGGCTCACGCGCCACACCGCAATGTGCCGGTTGATTTAGCGATCAACCATCTACACGGCGCGCCGGGCGCCGCCGCAACCGCGCTCTGCGGTATCGTTGCGAGCACGGCACTGATGATCGCAATGGCGGTGATGGTGACGAGCTTTCGCGGTGCGGTTGATGACTGGCTCGGCGACATTTTGTCGGGCGATCTTTACGTCCGATCGGAACCGGGATGGGGCGGGTTCGATCCAGCGGCGCAGGCCCGGCTGGCAGCGGTCCCTGGCGTCAAATCAATTCAGTTCAATCGGCAAGTACCCATTGTGCTCGATCCCAGCGAGCCACCAATGAGCCTGATCACGCGTCCGGTGGGCACGGGCGATGCGACGCTCGAATTGCTTGGAAAGGCTGTTGTGCCACCGGCTGGCACTATCGCAGTATGGCTCTCCGAACCTGCGGCGCGTATTCTTGCTCTTAAACCCGGCGATGCGATCAGTTTGCCGATTGGCCAAAACGCCCGCTTTGCGGTAGCCGGCATCTGGCGTGATTATTCACGGCAACAAGGCGCGATGGTGATTGACGCTAAGGACTATAGTCGGCTGACGGGTGACGGCGTGCGCGATGATGCATTGGTAATACTCAAACCTGGCGCGGATATGGCGGTTGTTCAGCGGGCGATCAGAGCTGCGGCACCGCCGCCACTGAAGTCGCGCCTTACAATGGCTGAACCAGCAAGCCTGCGCACTTTGGCGCTCTCGATTTTTGATCGCAGTTTTGCAATTACATATGTGCTTGAGGCGATTGCGATTATGGTTGGGTTAGCTGGCGTTGCAACCACTGCATCGGCGCAGGCCAGCGCACGAACACGCGAGTTTGGTATGCTCCGCCATATCGGCGTCAGTCGCGGGCAGATTATCGCGACGCTCGGCGTTGAAGGCGCCTTGCTCGGCGCGGTTGGGGGGCTGGTCGGCGTAATTTTGGGTGTCGGAATCAGTCAAGTGTTGATCCATGTGATCAATCCGCAATCGTTCAACTGGACCATGACTACGCGGCTGCCTATCACGCTGATGCTGTCGGTCATCACCGCTTTAATAGCAGCCTCGGCGATCACCGCAATGCTCGCCGGGCGGCGAGCTGTGTCAATCGATGCGGTCCGCGCTGTGAGGGCCGATTGGTGATCCGCGCGGCATCAATCAGTCTGGCGTTCATCACGCTTACGACTGCAAGTATCGCGCAAACGCCAAGCTTCACTTATCCCGAAGTCAAACCCGGCCGCACTTTCGCGTTTCCGGTCGATCACGGCGCACATCCCGATTTTCGCACGGAATGGTGGTATGTTACGGGAACGGTGAAAACCGCGAAAGGTAAAGATCTGGGATTCCAAATAACCTTCTTTCGCACTCGTCCGCGTATTGACCCGCGCAATCCTAGCAAATTTGCACCACGACAAATTTTGTTTGCTCACGCGGCGGTATCTGATCCTGTAATTGGTAAACTCCTTCATGATCAGCGCGCGGCGCGCGGCGGTTTTGGCATTGCCGAGGCAAAGGTTGGTGACGCCGATGTTCACATCAAGGATTGGCGCCTCACAAGGCTTGCCGATGGTCGCTTTTCTGCAAGAATTGTCGCGCGCGGATTTGCGCTTAAACTGATGTTTACGCCAACGCAGCAACCCCTTCTGCAAGGCAAAGGTGGATATAGCCGCAAGGGCCCTGATCCCAAATCGGCGAGCTATTATTATTCGTTGCCGCAATTGGAGACGACGGGAACGATCACGAGCGGTACATCAACCGAGACGGTCAAAGGGCGGAGCTGGCTCGACCGTGAATGGTCATCGCGTTACCTTGGTGGGACAGCAATTGGCTGGGACTGGGCAGGGCTTAATTTTGATGATGGGTCCGCGTTGATGGCGTTCCGCATTCGTGGCGAAAATGGCCGCAATCTCTGGGCCGGCGGAACATTCCGGCGCGCAAACGGGGGGACAGTCACACTCAAACCCGGGGACGTTTCCTTTACGCCAACACGCACGTGGCGATCAAGGCGCACCGGGGCCACCTATCCTGTGGCGCAAATTCTCACAATCCAACTACCTGAGGGCCAAAAGCGCCTGACGCTGACGCCAATGTTTGCTGATCAGGAACTTGATGCGCGCTCCAGCGGTCTGCCGGTTTACTGGGAAGGGTTGGTGCGGACTGAAGATGGTCGGGGTTATCTCGAGCTCACAGGCTATGCCGCACCACTTGCCATGTAATGTAGATCATTTGCACTCTGCAGCATGAATGGCATGGATTGGGTAGAGAGTTGCCGATAGGCCGCCTTTACGCGAATCTGACGGTATTGACTGCGTTCGCTAACAAAGTGGACCTCAATCTAAGCCTATCGCGCATGGCTCGCCGGTCCAAGACCGAATCGATTTGCGTCCTCTTGTGAGATGTCGCTTGCCGAACCCAGCTTACCGCTGGTCGATACCGCTTGGCGTAACCCAATGACTGCATTAGTGTATTGGAATTGCAATACAGAGGGGCTTGATGTGCTTGAAATTACAGGGGTAAGCCATGTTTATGCAAACGGTACGCGTGCACTTGACGACGTAACTTTGTCGATCCAGCGCGGCATGTTTGGTCTGCTCGGTCCGAACGGTGCGGGTAAATCAACCTTGATGCGGACAATAGCTACGCTGCAAACGCCGACCGCCGGAACAATCCGTTTCGGTGACCTCGACATATTGGCAAATCCCGAAGAGTTGCGCCGAACCTTGGGTTATTTGCCTCAGGATTTCGGTGTCTATCCGCGTGTCACCGCATATCAGATGCTGGATCATATGGCGGTGCTGAAAGGCATCTCCAGCAAAGGCGAGCGAAAGGCAGTGGTCGAAACATTGCTTGAGCAGACAAATTTATGGAGCGTGCGCAGCAAGGCCATTGCCGGTTTTTCAGGCGGCATGCGGCAGCGTTTTGGCATTGCACAGGCGCTGATAGGCAATCCCAAGCTCATTATCGTTGATGAACCCACCGCTGGTCTTGACCCCGAAGAGCGTAACCGTTTCCTCAACCTGCTCTCCAGCATCGGCGAGAATGTTGTGGTTATCCTGTCAACGCATATCGTCGAAGATGTGGCCGACCTGTGCCCGCGGATGGCGGTGCTTGCGGATGGCAAATTGCAGCTGGAAGGCGCACCGCTCGACCTCATTACGCAGACGAAAGGCCGCGTCTGGAAAAAATCGATCCGCCGTGAGGAACTCGAAGCACATCAGGAGCAGCATCAAGTGATCTCCACCCGCCTGTTTGCGGGACGCACGATCATCCATATCCTCTCCGACAGTCCGCCAGACGGGTTTGACCCTGTCGATGCCGGGCTCGAGGACGTATACTTCACAACGCTCGCCGACTTGCGCCGCCCTGCGCGCCTTGCTGCGTAAGGCGGAGAACCGAATGTTGCTTGGCGTCGCGGGATTTGAAATCCGCTATCAACTGCGCAACCCGGTGTTCTGGGTTTCGCTTCTGATCTTCTTCCTGCTCGGTTTTGGCCTGACGGCCAGCGAGAATGTCAGCATCGGCACCCCCGGAACGGTGCATGAAAATGCGCCATTCGCAATTACCAGCGCGCTGGCGTTGATGTCATTATTCTATCTCTTTGTGATAACATCGTTCGTTGCCAATGCCATTGTTCGCGATGATGCGACCCGGTTCGGGCCAATGATCCGGGCCACCTCCATTACCAAAAACCAGTTCGTTTATGGCCGTTTCCTTGGCGGATTTGTCATTGCATTGCTGGGCTATCTGGCTGTTCCGATCGGTATGGCGACTGGCGTAATGATGCCGTGGGTGGATGCAGAAACTGTCGGGCCGCAAAGCCCGGCTTATTATGCATGGCCGTATCTGATTATCGCCGTTCCGAATTTGTTTATGGCAAGCGCGCTCTTGTTCGCGATGGCAACGACGACGAGATCGATGTTGTGGAGCTATGTTGGCGTTGTCGTTTTTGTGATGGGCTATCTCATTGTTACGACGACGTTGGGCAACCGCGTAGAATATCAGGACTTGCTCGCTTTGTACGAACCGCTTGGTTTTGGTGCGATATCGGATGCAACCCGCTATTGGACGGCGGCCGATATGAACAGCAAACTGCTACCGTTTGAAGGCAATGTGCTCATAAATCGCATGATGGTGCTCGCTATTGGCGCGTTGTTGCTGGTGGGGACCTGTTGGCGTTTTTCAATGGCTGAACGGGCGCCTTCCAAACGCGCGGTGAAACGTCTTGCCAAACGCGATGCCATTCAGCAGCGCGCTGCTGCGGTCCAACCGCTTCTTGGCGGGGACGAAATCAATCCGCGCTTTGGCGCCGCCACCAGCCGTGCGCAATTCATGGCCCGGCTCCGCACGGAAATCATTCAGGTAATGAAAAGCCCCGGGCTCATCGTCCTTCTGATGCTGGCGGTCATCAATACCGGAGCCAGTCTTTGGCTTTCGCAGACAGTTTACGGGACGCCATCGCATCCGCTGACGGCGGACATCATCAGCAATGTTCTTGGAAGTTTTTCGATATTTCTGCTGATCGTCGCTGTATTTTATGGTGGTGAACTCGTTTGGCGCGAACGCGACGTCAAGTTCAACGAGATCATCGACGCCACGCCGACGGCCAACTGGGTCATGACTTTGCCTAAGATATTGGCCATTTTTGCAGTCTTGCTTGTCATGAACACGGCGGGCATGGCGACGGGACTTTTGTACCAGTTGGTCAAGGGCGCACAAAACTTTGGCATAGCCAGCTATTTTGGGTGGTTCATTATTCCGACGACGATCGACATGTTCCTCATCGCTGTACTTGCAGTGTTTGCGCAGGTTGTAAGTCCAAACAAATATGTCGGTTGGGGGCTCATTCTCGTCTGGTTTGTCGGGTCGATTTTCCTGCGCAACATGGGTTATGAAAACGCGCTCTACCGTTACGCGTCCGGTCCGGGCGAGCCGCTGAGTGACATGAACGGTTCCGGAGGATTTTGGGTCGGCGCAGCTTGGCTGCGCGCCTATTGGGTCGCGTTTGCGGTGCTGTTGCTGGTCATCGCGCACCTGCTTTGGCCGCGAGGCACCAACATTGCCTTAAGGCCGCGCTTTGCCGGGATGAGCAAGCGGCTGCGCGGCATGCCGCTGGCAATCGGGTTGGCAGCGATTGTGACAATGATCGGTACCGGCGTCCATATCACATATAACTTCAAAACGCTGAACCGTTTCCAGACCAGCGACGAAGCCGAGAAATGGACAGCAAATTACGAGAAACGATATTTGAAATATGAAAATCTGCCGCGTCCAGTGGTCACTGCTGTGACACTCAATGCACAGATTTTTCCCAAAGACAGCCGGTTGGAAGTCGTCGGCAACTACCAAATGCGCAATGATACCGACGCACCAATTTCCGAGGTGCACGTTCGGCAGGGGGGACTTGATGTTCAATTTCAAAAACTGGCGCTGCAAGGTGCTCGCCTCATTCGAGACGACAAGGACTTTGGCTATCGTATTTTTCGTTTTGATACACCGCTCAAGCCCGGCGGCGTCACCGAGCTGAACTTCAAATCGCGGATATGGAACCAGGGCTTCCGCAATGGTCAACCCGCGACGAATGTTGCCCTTAACGGCACTTTCGTGAACAATTTCGATTTCGCGCCTATTATCGGTATGAACCGGCAAATGGCGCTGAAGGACCGCACGGTCCGCCGCCGACAGGGTCTGCCAGCGGAATTGCGGCCTGCAAAGCTTGAAGATAGACTGGGGACCCGCGAAAACTATGTGCGCACCGACTGGGTGATGTCCGATATCACGGTCACGACCGATGCCGACCAAGTGCCGATTGCGCCAGGGCGCAAGCTTGCAGACGCCACCAAAGGCGGCCGCCGCACCGCGCATTTCGTTTCGACCGCACCGATCTTAAACTTCCTTTCCATCCAGTCGGCTCGTTATAAGCTGACCGAAAAAATGCATGATGGCGTCAAACTGACGATTTATCATGACGCCAAACATGAGTGGAATGTGCCCAAGATGCTTACGGCGCTTGAGGCGGGACTGGATTATTATCAGGCAAATTTTGGGCCTTACCAATTCGATTATGCACGAATAATCGAATTTCCGGGGTATTCCAGCTTCGCGCAGGCTTTCGCCGGGACGATGCCTTATTCGGAAAGCATCGGTTTTGCTGCTGACGTGACCGATCCCGACACAATCGATTACGTGACATATGTTACTGCGCACGAACTCGGCCACCAATATTGGGCGCATCAAGTGATCGGTGCTGATATGCAGGGAAATACCCTCACTTCGGAAACCCTCGCGCAGTATTCGGCACTGATGGTGATGAAGAAACTTTACGGCCCCGACAAAATCCGTCGGTTTTTGAAATATGAACTCGACCAGTATCTCGCGGGTCGAAAGGGTGATGCCATCGAGGAACTGCCGCTGGTCCGCGTCGAGGATCAGGGCTACATTCATTACCGCAAGGGCGCAGTTGTGATGTATCTGTTGCAGGAACGCCTCGGCGAAGCCGCAGTCAACAGAGCGCTTGCCCGCTTCATCCAGACCTGGAAATTCAAAGGTGCGCCTTATCACCGCTCTGTGGATCTGATTTCAGAATTCCGCAAGGAAGCCAAAACACCCGAAGATCAGGCTCTCATTTCCGACTTGTTCGAACGGATCACCATCTACGACCTGAAGGTAAAAAAAGCTAAGTCTGTGAAGATGGCCGATGGCAACTGGAAGACTACAATCAGCGCCGAGGCGACGAAATATTACGCCAACGGCAAAGGCGTTGAAAAAGAAGCGCCGCTTTCTGAACCAATCGAAATTGGGCTGTTTACTGCGCGCCCTGGCATCGGGGCGTTCGGTGTGAAAGATGTGATCTCAATTGCACGTCAACCAGTCAGAAGCGGTAAACAGGTCATAATCATCAAGTCGAAAGCCAAGCCAGCGTTTGCGGGGATCGATCCATATAATTTCTATATCGACCGTAACTCGGATGACAACTTGATTGATGTCACTGGCTGATGGACAAAGCAGAGCTCTGACACGCTCTGCTGTTGCGGAAATTATTCCATGGACGGAATGGCTCATGCCATTTGCCAAGGCGGCTCGAGCGGGGGATCCATTTAGCGACCACTCAATTCCGGGTGGCAAATGTTGAAGAAGTCACCCGTGCCAAATGTTCTTACGACGCAAAGGTGATGTAACCTATTGCCTGGGAGCCACGAAGTCACATGCTCTGACCCTTGAAAGTGACAACGCGCATCATGTCGGCGACCACGGACCTGTTCGATGCCGTAGACAGTCTTAACCACTTGACGAGCCTGTCGGTAAAAGGCGGCGCCCCCTTGTACAGTGCTGGCGATAGCCCCGACGCCGTATATCTTGTCCGTCGGGGGTTGTTTACGGTCATGCGGGACATCGGCGATGACCGGATGCAGTTGGTCGGCTATGTACGACCCGGCGAATGCGTGGGCGAGATGGCAGTACTGACCAGAATGTCACGCGGCTCGACCGTGGTCGCACTGCGCGACAGTATTGTGGATGTTTATCCGGCACAGGCATTTCGGGAAGCGTTGGTCCATAGGCCCGACGTCGCCACCGAGGTCGCTCAACTCGTCGTGCAGCGATCGAGCGGAAGTGCCAATTTCGAGGCGCGCGCACATATTGTCCTTATTGCCGGTGTTGCACCCGGGGTCGATCCGGTTGCGCTGGCGCAGCGACTGGCCCGATCCAGCCTGAAAGCAGGGATCAAAGCTGTGGTATTCGATTACACGACATTGGGCCGTGAACCAGACTGGATCGGTATGGCGGAGGCAGAAAACGATCTGGTTCTGCTTGCAGCGCGGCATGATGAGGGCGACTGGTTGACGCTGTGCCGCCGGCAGGTCGACCGCATCATGCTGCTGGGCCGAAGCGATGCACCGCCGCCCCCCAATTGCGCCTTGTGCGGCAGCGAACCCCTGCAATCGAGCCAGCTGGTCGACCTGGTGCTCGCACGACCTGCCGGATGCCAATCTAGGTTTGGGCAGGAATGGTTGTCGGCAACCAATGCAACCCGGCTATTCCATGTCGATGATCGTGGCGGCGGGGTCGACCGGCTCGCAAGGATATTGAACGGCACCAGCATCGGCCTTGCGCTGTCAGGCGGCGGTGCACGCGCATTTGCGCATGTCGGCGTTATCCGCGCGCTCCGCGAGGCTGGCGTTACTATCGACCTTGTATGCGGTACGTCGATGGGCGCAATTGTGGGCGCCGGCCTTGCTAGCGGATGGGACGGGGTGGAGATGGACGAACGCATGCGCGCTGCATTTGTGACATCAAGCCCGCTCGACGACATCGCGCTGCCGATTGTCGCGATGACTCGCGGACGCAAGGTCGAAGCGCGGCTGGCCGAGCATTTTGGCAACGTTGATATTGCCGACCTCGATCTGCCTTATTTCTGCGTGTCCGCCAACCTGACCAGCGGACATCATCATTCCCATGACCGCGGGCCGCTGGTCCGCGCGCTCAGGGCGTCCATCTCGCTTCCGGGAGTATTGCCGCCGGTGATCGATAACGGTCAGGTGCTGGTCGACGGAGGGGTACTCAGAAACCTGCCAACCGACCTTTTGCGCGCGCGACATGATGGCACAGTTATCGGAAGCGATGTGTCGCGCGCAGCCGGAATTTCACCCGAAGATGTGATGCCGCCTGCTTCTTGGTGGCGCTGGGTTACCTCGGGTGCTTGGCGGCGCGGGCCGCCGATCGTATCGATCCTTATGCGTACCGCGACAATTTCGGCTGGTACCGAAATCGCTATCGCCCGCAACGCTGCTGATCTTTATGTCATGCCAAATACCGGCATGGTCGAAATCAGGGACTGGCGGCTATATCCACAAGCCGTCGAGGCGGGTTATGTTGCTATGCGCGATGCATTGGAAACGATTGACGCACCCGTTGCAGAGCTACGCCGCCGCCGGATGATGTAGGCAGCGCTACTTTAGCTTTTACTTGGAGCTGTGCTGCCACCAGTGATTTTCTTACACGTACCCACGGGCACATAAATCCAGGCATCGCGTTCTTTGTCGACCTTGGACGTCGCACCGCAGGCATTACCCGCGCTAAAGCAGTCGTTCATTCCAGCCTTGGCTACACCATAGCATTTTTCAAACTTGTAAGTTGGCTTTGGCACGTTCACCTGCGCCGCGGCCACATTTGTCATGGCGATTGTGGCGGCAATGGTTGCCAGCGAGAGTGTCGCAGTCCGGTTCAATTTTTGCATCGTGGGCTCCTTTGAAAATATCAGAAAAAGGCAAAACGGGCGCCAAGCAGCATCACGCCGATACGCCTTTTGTCAGCTGGCATGGCGAATACATTGTGCTCGATGCCATAATATGTCGCGCTCGCGAACAATTTGACGTCGGTGTAAAAGCCCGCGCCGAACAGATCGTGATTCTTGTCGGCCAAATAGGAAAATCCAAGTTGACCCACGTCAATCTTGTCAACGCCAGCCAACAACGTATTCGACGGCGCGACCGCGTGTTGATAATATCCACCAGCGATCCATGGGCCATCGACGTAGTTGAAACTGGCCACAACACCATAAGGTGCGCGGGTATCCCGGTTCAGTCTCTTTGCTGATGAGAGCCCGTCATAAGTTGCGCTCACGCCGAACACAAAGCTGTCCTTTAACGTTAAGGAAATGCCCCCGCTGATCGAGTCCGCCCGACGGGTGTCATTTAACTGTGTCGGAAGATAATCGCGGGTTGCATGCGAATATGTCGCGCCAACCGAAAGATCGAGATTTTCGGTCCGGTGGTTCCAGACAGCGGCCGCCTGAACCACGTCGCGGTAGCCGGACGAACTTGGGGCTGGGTCACCTGCGACCCCATATCCTCCTGGGCGGTTGGAACGCGGCGTGTAAGAAATTGCACCATAAAGTCCACTTTTGAAACGCGGTGAAAGATAAATGATCTTGGCCGACCGGTCATCGTAGAACCGCGCTGCATAACCCAAATACGTGAGCGCGTTTATTTGCGACGACAGGCTGGCGGGCAACAAAGCCGTTGGTAACCGACCATCGGGGTCGAGGCGCGCTCCCGATTCAGGACCGTATTCCGCGAGGGTAAACGCGATTTCGGAAGGGGCAAAACCAATCAAGCTTTGCGGAAATCCGGCGCGGTTACCTACTTCTATCCTGCCGAAAGAGCCGATGACAAACGCGCTGACCTCTGGAATCGAAAGGCTATCTGACGAACCGATGCCTGCCGATCCGCGACGATAATTGGCAACAACCCGCGCCGCAATCACGGTCCCGCTGGACAGCCGATATTGCGGGCTGGCTTCGATTTCGCCTTCAAAGACAGTATCGATATCATCTTGCCCTTGAGTTGCCGTCAATCCGGTTATGGCATTGCTATAACCGCTTAGCTTGAACTGGAACGGCGACACGGGTTCCTCCGCATGGGCTGCAACCGCGCTTAACGTGGCAGCACAGACCAAGGCGGCCCGTGTGCTAAGACGATGTGCGGATTTCATGGCCTTCATCGTCAATATATCAACCCTAACGGCTTCATATCGACGTCGTCGCGTTGATCAGCCAGTCGGGCGATGCGGCAACCAATATGCCTTCGACCTGACGGTCGGTACCGGTCATTATGAAAATGCCGACGGCGAGCAGCATCGCGCCAAGAACGCGCTTGCCGCCACTGCCAGTGGACATCAATTTTCCGCGCCATTTGGTCAGGAAGCCACGTGAAGCAAAGGCGATAGCAAGCAACACACTGGCAATGCCAAGCGCAAAGGCAAGCATGATGAATGCGACTTCACCAAGCTGTTCACCTTGTGCAGCCAGCGCGGTAGCGGCGCCCAGCGTCGGTCCGACGCAGGGGCTCCACACAAGGCCAAGCAGGACGCCGATGGCGGCTTGGCCGGCAAAACCGAAGCGCTCGAGGCCCGCCTGACGCTGACTGGCCCAGTTGGCTAGCGGCGTGGCCAATTTGGTTAGCGCTGCCTGTACTTGCGGAACGACCAGGGCCACGCCCGCGAGCACGAGCAATATCGCGCCGAAGGTTCGGACGATTTCGCCGTCGAAGCCCGACGAGGCACCGAGCACGGCAACTGTAAAGCCGACGGCCGTAAACGATGTGACTAGTCCGGCGGCAAGCGCCAGCGGGCCCCATTTATGCTGCTGCGCGGCGCTGCCGAGCACTATCGGCACGAGCGGCAGCACGCATGGCGACAGGATCGTCAACGCGCCTGCGGCAAATGACAAGATGGGGCTGAGGCTGGACATGATTACTTCAGTGCAGCCGTGGCAAATTTGCGAATGTCATTGCGATCGGTAATGCCGGTAACCCGGCCCTTTTCAGCGGTGCCATGATAGACAATCAATGTGCTTTGCTTGCGCACGTTCAATGCTTCGCGTTCCTTGACCTGCTTGTCGAAATCAATCTTGAAGATAACGAGTTTGGAATATGCCGGATCTTTCGAAATTTCCACGATGGTAGGGGCTTGCCTGCGGCAAGTCGGACACCAGTCGGCGTGGACATCGACGAGGATCGGTTTGCCTGCCTTTTGCGCGGCCTTGAAGGCGGTAACGCTATAGGGTTTGATCGGACCGGCGACCGCGGGCGTCGATATGCCGATAACGGCAGCGGCGGACAATGCGGCTAAAAAAAGAAACGGTTTCATGTGATGATCTTTCAAAAAAGGTTCTCATGAAAGTTCGTCAGGCAGCCCGTTTGGTTACAACCTTGCGCGCGTTTTCGGCGCTAATGTCGATGGTGGCAGACGATACCGTGCCAGCATCGATCCCGGTTATCAGCCGCGCACCGCGTTCGAACGTGAGATAATTCCAAAGCCACGTCAGTCCTACCATGAAGCGGTTGCGGAAGCCGACGAGGAAATAGAGATGCGCGGTTGACCAAAGGAACCAAGCGGGGAAGCCCTTTAGCTGGGTCCAGCCAAAATCGACGACCGCGCGCTTGCGACCGATTGTCGCCAGCGTCCCAAAATTCTTGTACTTGAAAGGTCCTGGATGCGCCTTACCCTGCAGCCGCGCGCGGATGACACGCGCGACATGTTGGCCTTGTTGCTTGGCGGCGGGCGCGATGCCAGGGACGGGCTTGCCATCGTCATCGGCGATACTCGCCGTATCGCCGATGACGAATATGTCGGGATGACCCGCAATGCTCATGTCCGGCTCCACCTTTACACGTCCGGCATTATCCGCTTCGGCATCAAGCCACACGGCGGCGGACGACGCCTTGACGCCAGCGGCCCATATGATCGTGGTTGTCGGAATGCGCTGCTCGCCAACCAACACACTGTGCGCGTCAATATCATTAACTCGGCTTGCCAGCCACACATCGACGCCGAGCATTTCAAGCGAGACTTTTGCAGCCGCGCTTAATTCTTTGGGGAAATTCGCAAGCAAACGGTCGCCAGCTTCAACGAGCAAAATTCGCACGCATTTGGGGGTGACGTAGCGAAACTCCATTGACGTCGCGTGACGCGTCAATTCGGCAATTGCGCCGGCCATTTCGACGCCGGTTGGTCCGCCGCCGATCACGACGAAAGTCAGATATTCATCGCGGCTCTCGACATTTTCCTGCCGGTTGGTTTCGGCCATTTCAAGTGCGAGCAAGATCTTGCGGCGGACCTTGGTGGCATCGTCAATGGTCTTGATGCCGGGTGCATGTTCGGCCCAGTGATCCTTGCCGAAGTAGCTGTGACGAGCCCCGGTGGCGACCACAAGCGTATCGAAGCCGAGCGTTGCCCCGCTGCGCAACATGATCTGCTTGTCGGCGTTATCGATATCGCTGACTTCATCCAGCAGCACATGCATCTGCTTATGATGCTTGACAATAGTGCGGATCGGCGCAGCGATGTCGGCGGGCGACAGCGCGGCAGTCGCGACCTGGTATAGCAAAGGTTGGAACAGATGATGGTTCTGCTGGTCAATTAGCGTTACCTCGGCATCGATGGAGCCAAGGCCGCGCACGACTGCAAGTCCGCCAAAACCTGCACCAATTATGACGATGCGGGGCTTACTGGGGACTTCTGAATCGAGGTTCTGTTCCATCATGTACCGTTCTTAGGCAGGCGCCTCCCGATTGTGAAATGCCCGGCGTGCATGGGTTTCATACGCGAGACGTGAGGGCGTTTATGTAACGACCGAAAGCTGCATCGCGAACTGGAGTGCACACAGATTTTGTCGAAAGGTATTTTAAATGCGTATTTCAGATGTATTGGCGCGCAAGAGTGGCGCTGTCGTTTTGGTTGGTCAGAAAGATATTCTGCAGTCCGCGATTGATTCCATGCACGCAGCAGGGATTGGCTCGGTGGTGGTAATCAACGAGATGTCTGGCGAACCGGTTGGCATCGTTTCCCAAACTGAAATTCTCGGCGCCTTTCACGATCTAGGCAGCGCTGCCCTGTCGCAATGCGTTAATTTTATCATGCGCCGGACTGCACTGCACTGCAAAGACACTGACGACGTCAAATCGGCCATAGCCTACATGGTGCAGAGCAGGGTTCGGCATTTGTTAGTGTTGGACTTGAATGGGCAGATGAATGGCCTGATTTCCATGGGCGATTTGGTAGCCGCAAGGTTAAGCGCATATCAGCTCGAAACCGATGTACTGCGCGACATTGCTCGGGCGAGTGGTCTTGTTTCGGCCTTTCGCTAAACTTAGCCAGCACGTTTAGACACTTCAGCCAACGACAACGGAACAGTGATTATTATGAACCAAAAATTCTTCATGTGCCGAATATTGTTATCATCGGCCCTTTTGGTCGGATGCGATCAGCTGGCGCCAGATGCTATGAATGCATCCCCTTCATCGCACGGCTCCCGGACAGCTACCAACACCGTTGCTGTCGATCCTGTTGTCGTCGAACTGTTCCAAAGTCAGGGTTGCTCATCTTGTCCGCCAGCCAATGCCGCGTTGAACGCGGTTGCTGACCGCAACGATTTGATTGCGCTAAGTTTTGCGGTCACATATTGGGACCGCCTCGGCTGGAAAGATATCTTTGGCGATAAGGCTTACACCCAACGCCAGTACGATTATGCGCATGCGATGCATACTCCGAATGTCTATACACCTCAAGTGATCATAAACGGAACGCGGGCGATTACCGGAAGCAGACCAGGCGAACTGGTCCGCGCGATCGCCATGAGCAAACCATTGGCTGGCGGACCGTCAATAAGCAAACAGGGCGATTCCGTCAAAATTGGATCAGGAGAGGGCTCGGCCGAAATATGGTTGGTCCGTTATGACCCACGCAGCCAGAACGTGGCAATCCGATCAGGCGAAAACGAAGGTCAAACGTTGCCACATAAAAACATAGTTCGGCAATTGGACCGCCTTGGTGCATGGCGTGGGGCCTCCGTTGAATTCACATTGACGGCGGCAAAAAGCGCAAATTGGAATTCAGTCATATTATTGCAGCGCGCGCAGGGTGGTCCAATCATCGCTGCAAAGAAAATCTAGACGATATCGGCAAAAAGCTGTTCCAATCATTTGGGCGCATCTTGTTGAAATCGACGCGGCAGGAATTTACGCGTCAGCAAGAGCAGAAGTGGAACGGTTGCTGCCATGGTTGCATAGGCCGTCAGGCCACTTAAGGTTGCGGACGGAACGGACGATAACAATAATGTATCATTTCCACCGGGGATCAAAGTACCACCGAATGCCATAATCGTCCCGCCGAGCAGGGATCGCGTAACAGTGTTCGCTGTGGGTTTTTCCAAATGGAAAGACCGCGCGCGAATGCCGGAGGTAAGCGCTCCCAGTAATGCTGCAATGGCTGCAAGAATTACGCCAGAGTCAATGGCCCTCATGCCTTCTTTGGTTGTCACCGCCCGGTGGACTGCATCGGCATATGTCCAACCAGGCGTCAGCGAGAAAAGTAGCGCGCCGCAAATGCCAAGCACAATCATAGCCCTGCGGAGTGGCCATTCGCGGTGCGATGGCTGGATCTCTTTCCTGCCCAACAGCCATAAACAGAACATTAGAAGCAACGCAAATGCGGCGATTACTAGAAAACCCAACAAAGATGGATCGGCCAATAGATTGGGGGTGCGTTCGCCAGCCGCGACCCAGGGTTGTCGGTCTGCAACAAAAAAACCAAATGTGAGGCCAACCGGCAGCGCAAAGAATCTCACTTCGCCTGACCAATGCGGGACAACGTACCGAATAGGCAAGCATCATTGATAAAGGCGCCGACACCTAACAGCATCGCGCCCAAAATCAGCGGCCCCGATACTCCCGCATCGCCAGCCAAATGAACATTATCCGGGAAAAGCCACGCAAGCGGCAGACACACGAGTCCAGCCGTGCCAATCGCGATGGCGAAACCGACAAGAATTGTGCCTTCGCCTTGATAAACCAATTCTTTCGCCGCGGAAACGGCGCAAGTGCTGCCCTGGTTTACCGCATAGCCCATCAGGAAAGCGCATAAGACGGCAAGGGCCAGCAGTGCGGGTGGTTCCATCACAATGCGGGGTCCTGCATTGCAGATAATGGCGCGATAATGTCATCACTCATATTGACCGCCGTCATTCCGCATGCCCCCATTTTTGCGAACGCTCCGGTCTGTATTCGTTTGGCAGGCATAATAGTTGCAGTGGCTGCAACAAATGGCGGCAAACAGGAAATCTCTCCCGAAGGTTTCGTACTGGGCTATCCGGTCCATTTGAATTTCGTCCGTAGTTCTGCATTTTACGATGCGACAAACGTATGGACTTCATGCGCACGTGGGACTTAACATCACTCAGATTTTCGTCCATTAGGGGTCATGGAACACACAACGCAATTATTTGAAAAGCTCAGCCGGTGCACAGAAGAAGCACCTGAATGGCAAGAGTTGTATGACGATTTTACCAGCCGGTTAAACAATCTGTCGGTTGGCAAGCAGGCGCCCGCTGTTGGCCACAAATTTCCATCAGTGGCACTTCCCAACCATCTCGGACAATATAGGAATATCGCTGATCTCTACAGAAGCGGGCCACTCGTCATCAGCTTCAATCGTGGAGGTTGGTGCCCTTATTGCGTTCACGAACTCGATAGCTGGCGCGATAATCTTGCTGCACTTAATGTTGCAGGCGGTAAGCTGGTGGTGATTGCCGGAGAAATCAGCGGTCGTGGCGACGCACTTGCCGACATCTTCAATGACGAGGTCGAGATATTATGCGACGTCGAACATGGCGCAGCGCTGAGCCTGGGCCTTGCGTTTCACGCTGGCGAAGAGCTGCTGCGGCGCTATCTCGAATGCGGGCTCGACCTCTCCGATATTTATGGCACCCAAAGCGGTATATTGCCAATTCCCGCGACCTTTGTTTTAGATCAGGGCGGCATTGTCCGTTACGCATTTGTTGACCCAGACTTCCGCGTCCGCGCGGAACCAGCGGATGTGGTCGCCGTGGTTGAATCGCTGGGAGACTAGTCGCCCCGTCGCAATCGGATATCGACTTCGCGTTCGATATATTGCCATTCGACCGTTACGCGCAGACGCTCGAGCAGTTGCTCGAAATGGCGAATATGTTCGGGCCGGTATTCGAACCATGTGAGAAAATCGAACGGCTCTCCAAGATCACGGCAATGATAGAGTTTGCGCGATATGGCCGGCAGATATTCCATACCGATGCCGATATGATGCGACTGCTCTTCCATTATGGACCGTCGTTCATCCTGAGCAAAATCCCACCACGCGGCCGACTTACGGATGGGGATCAAAGCGGCGCAGGTCGCTCGTGATCGCCCCAGCCCTTCCTGGACTGCAGCAAGTTCGTCGGCTTCCGAACGGCGAACATAACGACCATTACTGGTTGTGCCCATCAACGACCAGAGGCCGCCCCCGGCATGATGGTTGTTGCCATCTGCAACGAACAGCCGTGGTGCGAGGTCTAGCCCATTGCCGGTCACCTGATCAATTCTATCGATTCTCCACGACCCCTTTTCTCCGGCAACAAACATAACCGGGGACGGGGTGTTATCGGTCATAGATTTTCTCCGGAAGTTGATCGAAAGGCGTTGAATTCCCATTCGTTTCGATTCCGGCAACCGGCTGGTTACAATGATAGGTCAGATGCATACGCACTGTGCATGGACTCTATGCACGTCTGGTACCTTCAAGCGCGAAAGGTTCCAGCGGATAACAAATCATCGAGATGCGGCATTACCCGCGCAGATGAGGAGTTCGACCATGTCCGTTGCCATTGAGGAACAGCCCAAAGCCAACCCTGCGTCATCCGCCAAATCGTACGCTGAAGACCAATGGGGTCGGTTGATGGAGGCCGCACAGGGTGGCAATGGCGGCGCGTACAATCGCCTGCTCAACGAAGTCCTGCCTTGGCTCGTCCGTTATTATTCGCGCCGTCTTCCTCTTCACATGGTTGATGACACCGCTCAAGATACGCTCATGGCCATCCACCAGAAACGCCACACTTATGAACCTGGACGCCCTTTCCGCCCCTGGCTTGCGGGCATTGCCCGTTACAAGTGGATCGACCGGCTTCGCGCAATGGGCCGCCAGCATACAGTCTCGATCGACGACGAGATATTCGAGCCGTCGGTTGAGGGCCATGAATCGGCGGTGACCAGTGCAATTTTGCTTGAAGAATTGCTGACCAAATTGAAGCCCGCCCAAATTTCAGTAATCCGGCTGGTCAAATTGCAGGGCTTCAGCATCGAAGACGCGGCAGCAAAAACCGGCCAGTCGGAATCGCTGGTCAAGGTGAACATTCACCGTGGTCTCGCCAAGCTCGCGGCGATGGTGCAGTCGGCGGCCGAATAACAACCGCGATGGAACGACTTGCACCTCACCCATATCGTAAATATGGATTAACGGCCGTTGAATTTGACCGGGTTACCATCAAAATACACAAAAGGCTGTGATGTGCAAATCGGACTAATAGGTGGGATCGGACCAGCGGCTCAGGATTATTACACTAGGCAATTGATCGATCTGTTTGGTCAAGCTGGTTCGGCGCTGGAAATGACCACGGTTTATGCCGATACAAGAACGCTGCTTGGAAATCTCGCCGCTGATCTCCGTGCCGAACAAGCTGGCCTATTCTCAATTCTAACTGAGCGTCTGGCGCTTGCCGGGGCAGAATGTGTCGCCGTCACGTCAATAGCAGGGCATTTCTGCCGTCTTGAGTTTGAAGCACAATCCGTGCTTCCGGTTATCGATATGATAGGCGCAGTCGCGCGGGATGTCGCGTCGCAAGGAATGGAGCGGATCGGCATACTCGGCACGCAAACCGTCATGAAGTCCGGCTTTTATGGTGGAATGCTGGCTTCAACAGTCGTTTCGCCACCTGAATCCGAAGCTTTAAAAGTGCACGACGCTTATGTTGCGATGGCATCGACTGGAACGATAACGACCGAACAGCATAGGATATTCGACCAAGCCGCACGACGGATGATTGAGACAGCAAACGTTCAGGCGATTTTGCTGGGCGGTACCGATCTTGCCCTTGCCTTTGATGCTGCCACATCCCCCTTTCCGTTAATCGATTGTGCTGCAATCCATGCCCGGGCCATCGCAGACTTTGCAATGGGCAGATCGGCTTCATCCTGATGTCTGCAAATTCGCGCATTCATGATATTATGAACGTGTAGGCACAGGCTGTGCAGCATTTATAAGCTTATTCATATCTTCCGTTCCGATTTGTAACCGCTGACAGCGCGCAAGCGTATCTAACAGTCATGCGTTACTCACTCGTCCGCCCTGAATACCGGACCCGAACACAGAAGATGTTATTATGAAAAACCCAACTCTCATTGCGTCATTGTGTGCCGACCTGGCCCCAGTGAGGCGTGCACATGTCGAACGGCAAATTGCCATCGCCGGACTAATCGGCGGCGGGGCTTCGCTCGCGGCATTGATAGCCACGCTCGGAATCCAGTCCGGATTATCGACGACCGCCAATATGATCCCGCTCGCCATCAAATCAACCTTTGCCATCTCTCTGGCGGCGGTCGGTTTTGCCGCGCTCCTGAAGCTGGCCCGTCCCGACGGGCGGCCAACCGATCTGCTGCCGAAAGTTGCTGCGATTTTTGCGCTCTTGGCAAGCATTGCGCTTGTGCAAAGCGGGCATGTCAATAATGCGGGTGATGCGAAATTGTTGCTTGGCGCTTCATGGCAATCCTGCTCATTGCGTATCGCTGCGTTGTCGGTTCCGATGACAGCAATGATAGGCTGGGCCGTTCGCCGGCAAGCACCCGTCCATCTTCGGCGCGCTGGCGCAGCCGTTGGAATGACCGCAGGTGCCTCTGCCGCGGGCATCTACGCGCTCGCGTGCACCGAGAACTCATCTACCTTTGTATTGGTCTGGTACTCGGCGGGCATAGCACTTTCCACTGCCATCGGCGCGCTGCTCGGTCCGCGCCTGCTTCGCTGGTAATTCAAATAAATTTGTAACCGCTTTTGCAGTCAACGCGAATACATCCATGCCACCCCGGCAAGAAATTCTTTCAATACCAAACCACAATGGAGATTAAACATGAACACTTTAGCAAAAAGCATTAACATCGCAGCAACCGCCGCTCTTCTCGCAATTTCAGGTGTTGGTGCAGTTGCCCATGCTGCACCTGCCAAGGCTGACAAAGAACTCGTCCACTGCTATGGCATCAACACCTGCAAGGGTACTTCGGATTGCGCAACTGCCAAAACCTCGTGCAAAGGCCAGAATGAATGCAAGGGCCAGGGCTTTGTTTCGAAGACCGCCAAGGCTTGCGTTGCCGCTGGTGGCAGCCTGACCGAAGCCAAGTAAGCTCGATGATACAAGAATGGCCCGGCCGGCGTTCACGCCGCCGGGCCTTTTTCTGTTAAAGGAATGACCACATGACTCAGGATCATATTGCCCAATTTGGCGGCTTTGGCCTTGGCATGCGCACCCCGCATTATTCGACCTATCTGGCAGGTGAAGCGCCCGTCGATTTCGTTGAAGTCATTTCCGAAAATTTTATGGGCGACGGCGGCAGGCCGCTTCACACCATCGACCGCATTCGCGAGATTTACCCCGTCGCAATGCATGGCGTATCGATGTCGGTCGGTTCTGCCGACGGCCTCAACCCAGAATATCTCATGAAGCTCAAAAAACTGGCGCAGCGCGTGCGGCCGCTTTGGGTTTCGGACCATTTATGCTGGACCGGTATCGACGGGTTCAACTCGCATGACCTTTTGCCACTTCCCTACACCCAAGAGGCGTTGGCGATTGCAGCGAACAATATCAATCATGCCCAGGATTTCCTTGAAAGACCGATGCTGATTGAAAATCCATCGAGCTACCTGACCTTCGCCGACGATGCGATGACCGAATGGGAATTTTTGTCTGAACTGACTGCCCGCACCGGCTGTTACCTGTTGCTTGATATAAACAATATCTATGTCAGCGGCACCAATCACGGCTTTGACCCCAAAGTCTATCTTGATGCCATACCGGCGGACCGCGTGCGCCAGATTCATCTGGCTGGACATAGCACTGGTCGCGATGGCCTGCTTATCGACACTCATGATCAGCCCGTGCCGGATCCCGTGTGGTCACTATACGCTCAAGTCATCGATCGCTTCGGCGAGGTCGCGGTAATGATCGAGCGAGACGATGATATCCCGCCGCTTGAAGATTTGCTCGACGAGCTTGAGATGGCGCGCGTCTTCGCCCGGCAGAAAGAAAGCGTTGCGGCATGAAACTCGCCGATGTCCAGCGCAGTTTCACCGCTTATATTCAAGGCGACGGCGAGGATAAGTTGGATGTTATCGCGCCGCAATCACTGCGCGGTCTGCCGGTCTATCACTACGCCTACCGCGCTTCGCTGATCGAGGCATTGCGTGACGTATTCGAACGGACGCATGGCTGGCTAGGTGATGAGTTATTCGACGAGGCGGCTCGGGCGCACATCGCGCGCCATCCACCCAACAGCTGGACGATGTCGGATTATGGGCTTGGCTTCGACGCCACGCTTGATAGACTGTATCCCGACAATCCCGAGGTCAGCGAGCTGGCATGGATCGACTGGTCATTGCGGATCGCCTTCAATGGCCCCGACGCAGCGCCGCTCGTAATTGCAAGCCTTGCGGAAATCGATTGGGATGCGGCGCGCCTGCGTCTTGCACCGACATTATTAATGCGGCCTGTCATGACGAATTGCGCAGCCTTGTGGAGCGCATTGACCGACGACAATCCGGAACCACCCGCTGCAGAAATATCCGAGCAACCCGTCATGCTTACGGTTTGGCGTCACGACCTAATGCCACGTTTTCATTCGGTGACCGATGAGGAGCATGAAGCGCTGGCCATGGCCCGCGAAGGCCTTTCCTTTGGTGCAATTTGCGCACGTCTTGGAGAAGGTAGCGATGATGAGACAGCTGTGGCCGAGCGCGCAGGTGCGATGCTCGGGCGCTGGATTGCAGAGGGCGTGCTGGTTGCAGTCGAATAATCCGGCCCCGGAGATTTCCGCTAATATAGCCAGCAGGCATCGAACCAATGCGTTATCAATCTCTTGCTTGCTGCGTGACAACGGGTAGAAACCTTGACCATGAGACCACAAGATTCAGAAAAAGTGGATCTCAATGCATGGGATGAAATTTCCGATCGACTTATCTCACAGTTGCGCGAACGCCACGTCGGCTCCACCGCGCCAAAGATAGACGAATCTTTCCCCGATTTTACCTTGCCCAATTCTAAGGGCGTCTATGTCGAGCTGCAGGAATTGCTGGGCCGCGGCCCAGTCGTTCTCAGCTTCATGCGCGGACGCTGGTGCCCTTATTGTGAGAAGGAATTGTTATCGTGGCGCGAGGCGATCCCTTGGCTTGAGGCAGAAGGCGGCCACTTTGTCGGCGTCAGCGCAGAGGTTGGCGGCCTCGCCGAGAACTTCCGTTGTGATATCGCGCCCGAGGCCGATATGCTGTGTGATGTCGATCATGGCCTCGCGATGGCTCTCGGACTGACTTTTCCCGTCGACGAAGAATTCCACCGGCGCTATCTGGAGGCAGGCATCGATCTTGCTGCAATCTTTGGTAACGCGGGCCGGATACTGCCCATAGCTGCGACTTACGTCATCGATAGCGACGGCATCGTGCGTTACGCTTTTGACGATCCCGATTTTCGAGTGCGGGCCGACCCAGCCGTGGCGATTGCGGTGGTCGCAGCGTTACGGCGCCAATCGCTTTAATTCGCAACCGACTTCCAGCTTCTTGCCCTGATTGCCCGGATCAGTGCGTCGGTCGCTACGGATCGTTGACGCCCGGACACAGTAGCGAAAACCATCGTCCTGCTGATCGCCAGATCAACGATGGGCAGCGAAACCACTTCGGGCGGAATCGGCAATGCAGCGGGTATGATCGCGCAACCCAATCCTGAAGCCACCAGATCGACAGCACCCTGGTTGGACGAGCAGCGATGCCGAAACTCCATTTCTGTTCCAGCAGCAATGCCACATTCACGCAGCTCTTCGGCCACGTCGGCGTCACCCTCGATCCAGCCCAAGCCCGATAAATCCGCCAGGCAGATATTCTTCATCGCAGCGATGTCGTGACCCGATGGTGCTGCCATGACATAATCGCGACGCACCAGGTCGAAGGTGTCGAGCCGGTCGGGTAAATTGCGGGGCTTGATGAAGATGGCGGCGTCGATATCGCCTTTCAGCATGCCGTCGATCAGAGATTCGGTTCCGGCGTGGAAAAGCGAAAGTTCGAAACCGGGAAGGCTATCGGCGACCTGGGAAAGCGCTGCTCCCAGATCGGCGGGCATATTCCCTGCAATGCCAAAATTCAGCGGGGCCAGCGCAGCCTTGCCAATATCCTTGGCCAGCATCTTTGCGGCTTGTGCGGCCGCATATGTCCGTTCCAGATGCGGCACCATTTGCCTACCGAGCTCAGTCAGGTGCGTCAGTGACCGCTCGCGCCGAAACAGCAGCCCGCCAAATTCTTCCTCCAGTTTCTGGATAGCGCGGGTCAACGAAGGCTGCGTTACATTAGATTCTTCAGCGGCCTTGGTAAAATTCAACGTGCGGGCAGCAGCTAGAAAATAGCGCACTTGATGCATTTCCATTGTCTGCTCCGCTATCTCCGCATGACGTTCACTCATCTAGGTCGGCACACCTATGCCGAAATCGAGAGCAATCCTACTAACCCCGCTTTTACAGACCAGCGCTTAAACGCCTCATTCCACTGCGATTCAACGGCATAAGCTGTCGCATTGTCCAGTCAACTCTTCACAAATGACTAAAACCTATTCCGCAAGAGAATATATACCCTATTGATGTAGCAAATTAGAATAGGAAGTAAGCATAAATGGCAGCGGAGCCGGGATTATGAGCGATTTTACGACATGGATGAAAAGTTTTGTGTCAACCGTCGATATGGGAAGTTTTTCCCGTGCAGGCAGAATGCTCGATACTAGCCAATCGACGATATCGAAACATATTGCCGCGCTTGAAGGTCGCCTTCACACACGTTTGTTCAACCGGTCAACGCGCGTCCTTGCCCTCACCGACGAAGGTGCACTGTTTTACGAAAGTGCGCTGCGTGCACTCGCAGCCCTCGACGAAGCAACTGCATCGGTTGGTGGCCTTGGCTCGGTCGAGGGCATGTTGCGAGTTTCGATGCCGCTGACGCTGGCCGAAAGTCACGTCATCCCTCTCATAGCTGATTTTTTGGAGATGAATCCAGGGGTGGAGATCGATTTGCGATTGTCAGACCATGCCCTGAACCTCGTTGCAGACAACCTCGACTTTTCCATCCGTGTGGGTCAGTTGAGCGACAGCAATTTGATTGCGCGCAAAATCGGCATGGCGCGGCGGATCGCTGTCGCATCGCCTGCCTATCTGGCACGCGCCGGTACGCCATTACGTCCCCAGGATCTTGCCAATCACCGCTGTATTATTTACTCGCTTTTGAGTTCGGGACCGACATGGTCCTTCACCGACGGATCGTCGGTTAGGGTCAGCGGAAATTTTCTCGCCGACAATCCGAATGCACTTCGCATTGCGGCACTTTCGGGGGCGGGCGTAGCGGTGAATGCGCGATGGCTGTTCGAGCAGGACCTGAAATCGGGGGCGCTCGTGGAAGTCCTGGCTGATTTCGAACCAGTTCCGATGCCAATCCACATCATGCTGCCGTCCGGCCGCTATATCGCCGCGCGCACGAGAGCGCTCGTCGAGTTTATCGCGAGTGCTTTTGCCAAAGACCCGACGCTAAACTGATGACTGGGTAAGTTATTTCTTGCGGGTCAGGATTGCATCGATCGAGAACTGTCCGCCCCCACGCACGATCAGCGTCAGAGCCAGCGCAATCCAGATCATGTGGACCGACCACCAGGCTTCCGGGAAAACGAAAATCTGGATGACCATCGTCATGCCGACCAATCCGAGCGCCGACAGCCGGGTGAACAAACCGACAACGAGCAGGATAGGCAAAAGATGCTCTGCATAGGTCGAAAGATGCGCCGCTAGTTCCGGCGGCAGAGGGACATTCTTATAGTCTTCCTGGAACAGATATTTGGTCGTGTCGCTTATCGTCAGCCAGCTGCCTTCGACAACCTTGGTGCGGCCCGAACGCCAGAATATGCCGGCCAGCGAAATGCGCACGAACAACAGCATCAGCGATTCGACCCAAGGGGCTGAAATCAGTTCAACGGCGCGATTATAAGGGGCAGTGATAAAGTTCATTTTCTATCCGGTCTTGACGAGCGCACCAGCGCCGATGAGGTAAAGGATCGGCTCCAGCGAAGCCTGTTCACCAGCGACTTCGAACGCCAGCTCCAGAAGGTTACCAACTGTGCAATTTTCTTTTGCTGCAAGCGCGAGAACCGCCGCTTGATCGGCATCTAGCGGAACCAAACGAACCTCCGCATCGGGGCGGATGGCAAGCACGCTATGCGGATGCTGCGCGGCCAGTTCCTCAAGTACCGATGCGAGCGGAGCGACTAATTTGACTGCCTGCGCCGACGGATGGATCCCAACGGGCATCGCAAGTAACGTTGCTTCATCGAACCCGCCCAAGTCTGCCAACGTCATGGAAACAGCATCGGCGGCATGATAACTTTCCAACCATGCCCATTCGATCGCGGCAAGCTGGACCGTTACCGCGTGAACCGGGAAATCCCGCAAATATCCGATGAAATTCTGCCCGATCCGATTGCTATCGGCAGCACGGGCATCTGCCGTTTCCACATATTCGCGGGAAAGTTGATTAAATGCAGCCACGCCGACCTGCTCACGCGTCAGCGGAAACGTCTCCTCCAGCGCGACCAGCCGCGCGTGGCTAATGGTGTTGGCATGCGCTTTCAGGCCCAGCAATATGCGATCCTCGGGTCCTGCAAACAAAGCTGGATCCAGCCGGTCGGGACCGTCATTGATCGTCCCGATGAAGTTGGCTTGCAAGTCAGACAACGACAAAATCGCAGGCCTCTCGCAGGACTTCAGCCGCTCTGCCCGCTTCTGCCATTAACTCGTCCAGGTCAGGAATGTCGGTATCCCATTCGATCAACGTTGGCTTTGATCCGGCGCGTTCGATGAACCTACGATAGAGGTTCCAAGTTGTTTGCGTAACTCGGCTGCCATGATCATCTATCAAAAGCGGCCCGCTGTCATGATGCTCGACCGCGTGACCCGCGAGATGGATTTCGCCGACATATTCGGGGTCGATTGCATCGACGTAGGCTTCGGCGGAAAATCCAAGATTGGAGGCAGATACTTCGACATTATTGATATCGAACAACAGTCCGCAACCGCTACGATCAAGCAACTGTTCGACGAACTCGACTTCGCTCATTTCATTGGCTTGATAAGCCAGATAGCGCGAAGGATTCTCGATCAGGATGCTTCGTTTCAGGCGGTCTTGTACCTTGCCGATCTCGCCGGCAAAATGATCGAGCGATGCATATGTATAAGGAACGGGCAAAAGGTCGGCGAACCGATTATGCGCATTGCCGGAAAAGCTGAGATGGTCGGAAACAGACGCAGGCTGATAGCGGTCACACAGGATTGCTAGCCGGTCGAGGTCATATTGGTTTAAGCCATCGGCCGAACCGAGCGAAAGTCCCACCGAATGAAAACTCAGCGGATAAATTTCGGAGATGGCGGTCAGCCAGCGATGCGGTGGGCCGCCATCTCCGAAGTAATTTTGCGGATGGACCTCGACCCATTCGGGGGGAGAAACCGGGTAGTTAGGATCAAGCAAAGCCTCATAATGTTGCGGCTTTAGCCCAATGCCGACCGCGGGAGGGAGAGTGGTCGGGGGGGCGTTCCGCGTGGAGGCGATTGTAAAGTCCATCCGCAAAATCCTGTCAAATCAGCCTTTTTTGGGAACAGGCTTCGCATTGCCGGTCTTGGCGGCTAGCGAACCGCCCATTTTCACGCAGCTGCCCTTGGTGACGAGCTTCCAGGCATTGCCTTGATAATCTGCGGTGGAGGTACCGGCGCAGCTTGTGCCTGGGCCAGCGGCACAATCATTCTTGCCCTTCAGCGAAACGCCGAAGCATTTTTCTTTTTCGCCAGCGGCCTGTGCAGGCGCTGCGGCCATAGTTGCGGCCATCGACAGCGCTGCAGCGGCGCCCGCGAGTTTAAGGATCATGTTGCTCATCGAAATTCTCCAACTTTTTTAAGGGGCGGACCAGCACAATTGCAGTCCTGCCAACTGTTTCGATGCCGCGCGGGTGTCCGTTACAAACGAAATGAATTTTTCTCTTCATATCGCGTTTGGGCCAATTCATTCCGGATGCGCAAAACGGACGTGCCACGACACCGTGCCAATTGATCGAGGAGCGGCTTACCACAATTGCCTATTAAAATCGGATGAGGTGGATGGCTCCCGCTCACGGCATCAATGTGCCAAGATGTGAAGGCCGTCAGGCGTTCACGAGCAAAAGGAGCCACCCGCCATGGAGATTAGCACAATCGGCCTCGATTTGGCCAAGAACATTTTTCAGATTCACGGTATTAATTCGCAGGGCGAACCAGTCGTCCGCAAGGCGCTGCGACGATCGCAGATGCTGCCGTTCTTTGCGAAGATCCAGCCTTGCCTTGTCGGCATTGAAGCATGCGGTACTTCGCATCACTGGGCTCGCGAGCTGACTAAGCTGGGTCATGACGTTCGGCTGATGCCGCCAGCCTATGTCAAGCCGTACGTGAAGCGCGGCAAGAATGATGCCGCTGATGCCGAAGCGATCTGTGAGGCAGTGACCCGACAGACGATGCGGTTCGTACCCATCAAGTCGCGCGAGCAGCAGGCCGCGTTGTCGCTCCATCGCGTGCGTAGCCTGCTGATCAGGCAGCGCACGCAGCTGATTAACATGATGCGCAGTATGCTTGCCGAGCTCGGCATTGCGATCCCGGTCGGAATCGAGAAGGCGCTGCAGATGGCGCGGCGGATCGTTGACGGCGAGGCTGAGCTCGACCTGCCTACCGAAGCGCAGAACGTCGTTGCTCTGCTGGCGGATCATGTGC
>JANMJX010000223.1:0-2327 GCA_031371575.1 Sphingomonadales bacterium | reverse complement strand
CGTCGCTCGGTCGGTATCAGCATTGCTGGCCAGATCCGCAGCCGTGTCCGCGCTTGTGCTCCATCGGGCATCGACATCAACAAGATCGAGACCTTTGTGACGCTCAGCCTTGAACCATCCGGCAAGCTGACATCGGTCCGTTTTGACAAGCAGACTGGCCTCAATGACAGCAATCAGCCGCAGGCCGGACCGCTGAAGGATTGCATCCTGCAGGCCGTGCGGGCGGCTTCGCCCTATGACGGACTTGATCCCGAATATCATGACGTTTGGAAAACCCACGCGCTTCGCTTGCGCGCCACGGGATAAAGGAATGCAATATATGTCCATCTTCGCACTTCACCGCAAACTGGCTTCCTTCCTGCTCCTGCTATTGGGGACGCAGGCCGCCTTTGCGCAAACCCCGCCGCCCGTACCGGCAGCGTCTGACGAGCCGGAGCTGGTGGAATTCGACACGTCGAAAACGCGCTCCATCGCGGTGCCTGCATTGGTCGCGCCAGCGCCAGCAGACACAGCGGCTGGCAACAGCACAGCGCTCGGGCGGCAAATTGCCGAGGTGATTTCCTCCGACCTGCGCGCCTCGGGCGTGTTTGAAACACAGGGGCCAAATGGCCTGCGTGCGATCACCTTGCCTGAGGTAACTGCACCGCAATTCGATTACTGGAAAGCGCGCCCCGTCGAGCAACTGGTTCAGGGCTTCGTTCGCGTCGGCGGCGACGGCAATCTGACCGTGGGTTGCTATCTGTATGATGTCGGCTTTGGCAACGAAACCACGCGGCTTGGCTTCAACGTGCCGCCGCGCGACTGGCGCCGCGCCGCGCATAAATGCGCTGATGCCATCTATTCACGGCTGACCGGCGAGCTGCCATTCTTTGACAGCCGCATTGCCTATATCGCGGAGACTGGCCCCAAGAATAAGCGGATCAAGCGGTTGGCGATCATGGATTCGGACGGCGCCAACCACCGCTTCATCACCAATGGACAATCAACCGCGCTGACCCCGCGCTTTTCGCCCAACTACAAATCGATCCTCTATCTGTCCTATGTCGACGGAAACCCGCGCATTTATGTCTATGACATTGACGCCGGCCGCCAGCGCCTGATAACGCAGTCGTCCAATCCGACCTTTGCCCCGCGCTGGTCGCCCGATGGCCAGACGATCCTTTATTCGATGGCGGTTTCCGGCAACACCGATGTCTACAAAATCCCGGCAACGGGCAATGGCACGCCGGTCAAACTGACCAGCTCGCCCGGCATTGATGTCGGCGGCAGCTTCTCCCCCGATGGCCGGCAGATCGTTTTTGAAAGCGATCGTTCGGGTAGCCAGCAAGTCTATGTCATGAACGCCGACGGCAGCAACCAGCGCCGCATCAGCTTTGGCTCTGGCCGTTATGCGACGCCAGAATGGAGCCCGCGCGCCGACCTCATTGCCTTTACCCGGATTGCGGGTGATTTTCGCGTCGGCACGATGCGCCCCGATGGCTCGGGCGAACGGCTGCTGACCGACAGCTGGCAGGACGAGGCACCGACATGGGCCCCAAATGGCCGAGTCATCCAGTTCTTCCGCACCGCAAAGGGAAGTGGTAAAACCAGCATCTGGCAAGTCGACCTGACCGGATCAAACGAGCGGCAATTGCCGACGCCGGTGGACGGGTCGGACCCGGCATGGGGACCCGTTCTGCCTTAAAACTGTTTACCCCTCATAGGACGCGTATCAATATCCCGAAACAAATCGGACCAAGTCAAAGGAGAAGACCATGAAGAAAAATACGATGAAAATGGCCGCGATATTGCTTGTAACGACCGCGTTGGTTTCTGGCTGCGGCAAGAAAAAAGTCGAAGTGTTGCCACCCGCTGCGGAAGGCACGGAGAGCGGCGAGACGTCAACTGACCCCAATGCAGGCGCTGGGCAGATTGTCCCCGGCAGCCAGGAAGACTTTCTGCAGCAGGTTGGGCAATATGGTGACCGCATTCTGTTCGACACCGACCGGTTCAATGTCGATGTCGAAGATCAGGCAACCTTGCAGCGGCAGGCACAATGGCTTGCGCGCTATCCCAACGCCCGCGTCACCGTTGAAGGCCATGCCGATGAACGCGGAACGCGCGATTACAACCTCGCCTTGGGCGAACGCCGTGCCAATTCGGCCAAAAATTACCTCGTCTCGATTGGCGTTGATTCCAGCCGGATCCAGACCGTAAGCTATGGCAAGGAACGGCCTTCGGCGCTTGGTTCTGACGAGCAATCCTGGGCACAAAATCGCCGGGCAGTGACCGTTACCGTCCGCTAAGCAACATGCCGTTTCCATTCCAAATTCGAATGAAAACAATTG
>JANMJX010000210.1:0-2737 GCA_031371575.1 Sphingomonadales bacterium | reverse complement strand
CAATGGCGGCGCATCACGCCATGAGGTTGAGCTTTCTGGTGGTCTGTTCCACAAGGGCTTCGGTCTGCGCCTGCAGGGCACGTACAAAAGCGGCACAACGGCCGACGGGACCGGATTGCCAGGCAGCAATGACCTGCGCTTCAGCGATATCGCGACCATCAGTACATTTTTGTTCGTCAATCTCGACCAGCAAACGCGCGTAGTCAAAGCCATACCTTTCCTGAAAGGCACCCGCCTGACGTTTCGTATCGAAAATATTCTCAATGATTTTGTCGATGTGCGCGATCAAAACGGCAATGTGCCCTTGGGTTACCAGCAGGGTTACATCGACCCGCGCGGCCGCGTATTTGAGTTAAGCTTGAGAAAGCGGTTCTAACAGCACTGTTGTGGGATCCGCGTCCCGCTCGCGGCATTTAGATTTGACAAAAAACCCCGCCGAAATCGCTTCCGGCGGGGTTTTTGTTTCTGCGTTAGTGCAGGCGTTACGTACCCATATGGGCCAATGCTGCCAAGAGAAGCAGTGCAACGATGTTGGTGAACTTGATCATTGGGTTTACAGCTGGGCCAGCGGTGTCCTTGTAAGGGTCACCCACAGTGTCGCCGGTTACGGCTGCCTTATGGGCCTCCGAACCTTTGCCGCCATGGTTGCCATCCTCGATATATTTCTTCGCATTGTCCCAAGCACCACCACCCGAGGTCATCGAGATGGCAACGAATAGACCGCCTACAATAACCCCGAGAAGGAGCGCGCCGAGAGCGGCAAAGCCCTCTGCCTGCCCTGCAACTGCGCTGATGATGAAATAGACCGCAATTGGCGTCAGCACGGGCAGCAATGAAGGGATAATCATCTCTTTAATCGCTGCCTTGGTGACGAGGTCAACAGTCCGCGCATAATCCGGCTTTGACGCATAGGTCATGATGCCGGGATCGTTTGCGAACTGGTCACGCACGTCTTTCACCACTTCGCCAGCAGCACGGCCCACTGCCGTCATACCCATCGCCCCGAACAAATAAGGCAACAGCGCACCAAGCAGAAGCCCGACGATGACATAAGGGTTTTCAAGGCTGAAATTCACCTCAAGATCGGGGAAATATTCCCGAAGGTCGGCGGTGTAACATGCGAAGAGCACCAATGCGGCAAGACCGGCTGAACCAATGGCATAGCCCTTGGTGACAGCCTTTGTCGTGTTGCCAACCGCGTCCAACGCATCGGTCTTTTCACGGACCGATTCATCAAGGCCGGCCATTTCGGCAATGCCGCCGGCATTGTCCGTAACTGGACCATAAGCGTCAAGCGCAACGACCATACCGGCCAGTGCCAACATGGCTGTTGCGGCGAAGGCGATTCCAATGACGCCAGCAAGCTGGAAGGCGATAATGATGCCAGCACAAATCACGATCGTTGGCATGGCGGTAGATTCAAGGCTGATCGCCAGACCTTGAATGACGTTAGTGCCGTGGCCCGTTTCCGATGCCTTCGCAATCGAACGGACCGGACGGTAATTGGTGCCGGTATAATATTCAGTAATCCAGATGATCAGACCAGTGATGACCAGACCAAGGAACGCACAATAGAACAATGTCCGGCCGGTATATCCGCCAACATCATTTTCCATGCCACCCAACGCATAGCTGATGGCAAACCAGATCGCCGGAACCGACAGCACCGCAGTGACCAAAAAGCCCTTGTACATCGCACCCATGATATTCTTTCCGCCGCCAAGACGGACGAAATAGGTACCGATGATCGAGGTGATGACGCACACGCCGCCAATCAGCAGCGGCAGAGTCATAAGGTTCAGGAACAATGCACTATCTGTTACACCCTGCACCAACAAAGCAATGAGAACCATCGTTGCGCCAACGGTCACGACATAGGTTTCGAACAGGTCAGCCGCCATACCAGCGCAATCGCCGACATTGTCTCCGACGTTATCGGCAATAACCGCAGGATTGCGTGGATCATCTTCGGGAATACCAGCTTCGACCTTGCCGACAAGATCAGCGCCGACGTCAGCTGCCTTGGTAAAGATCCCGCCGCCCAAACGCGCGAAGATCGAAATCAGCGATGCGCCAAAGGCCAAAGCGACCAGCGCGTCGATCACAGGACGGCTGTTCGGTGCCATCATCGCCACGTTTGTGAGATACCAAAAGAAGCCGGATATCGCGAGCAAGGCAAGGCCAGCCACGAGCATGCCAGTGATGGCCCCTGCCCGGAATGCCATGGTCAAACCGGCCTGAAGACCCGTTTGCGCCGCGGCTGCCGTACGGACGTTTGCACGCACCGAAATGTTCATCCCGATATAGCCAGCAACGCCGGAAAGCACTGCGCCAAGGACGAAACCTACTGTCGGAATGACACCCAGGAAAGCTGCGACAAGCACTGCGACCGCAACGCCAACTATGGCGATCGTCCGGTACTGACGACCAAGATAGGCTTTTGCCCCTTCCTGAATGGCCGCAGCGATTTCCTGCATTTTTTCATTGCCAGCCGAGGCGCTTAACACCTGGCGGCTGGTTACAATGCCGTACACGACGGCGAGCAACCCGCAAATTATTGCAATTATAGTCAGAGACATGAAATTATCTCTCCCCTCCTGTGTTAACGATACAACGCATGTTAACGCCCTTCTCCCGAGAAGCGTAAGCCGGTAGCGTATAAGGCGGCAGAGCAAGCAATGGCAACCCATAAACGCCGCGGATTCTGCCGCTTAGGTCATTCGTGCTGATAACCGAG